>NZ_JBFAXX010000007.1:0-167761 GCF_040680995.1 Kitasatospora sp. NPDC051914 | reverse complement strand
TGTCCTCGTCCGCCTTCGGCCAGTCGAAGCCGAGCATCTCCAGGACCCACTCAAGGCCGTCCGGCAGCATCAGCGACACGAGTCAGTTCCCCCCAACTGACGATCCCGTCCGGCCGAGAGGCCGGTCACGGGTGAACAAGAACGAAGCGCAGTAGGACACGCGACGATCGGTCAGGTGATCCTACTCATCACACCGACACGCCGACGCTCCCACAGTCGGCAGGACCCCCTGCTCAGTGCCGTCGGGGCCGATCCTTCACCGACCCCGCACGGACACCGCGACAACCCTGCACACTCGGAGCCGGACGGCCCGTCACTTCCGCCCGTCGCGCTTGGCGGCGCCGTTCTCGGCTTCCTCCCGCTCGCGGACCATCTTCTCCGCGCGCTCCTCCGACTTGCGGCGGTCCTCCGGCGACATGTGCTCGGCGGCGTCGCGCATCTCACCGAGCCGGGCGCCGATCGCGTGCATGTAGCGGTCGGACTCGATGACGTCCTTCATGCCGATCCGGCCGCTGAGCACGCTCTTCGCCATCTCCTGCAGCTCGGGGCCGACGTTGGAGTTGTTGGCGATGGTGCGCAGCGCCTTGTGCAGCGAGGCGGCCTGGGTCGGATTGTCCGCCACGTCCAGCAGTTCGTCGTCGCCGATCTCGCGCTCTTCGGCCATGGCGGCCACCTCCCCGTCGTCCCTCACCCTGGACCGCGGCGGGCCAAGACCGGTCGGCCGCGGTCGCTTTCGTCGTGCGATCATATGCAACCGTTCGGAGTCGACGGTGCCTGACGGTAATGTCGGCCGGAGTCCGCTACCACGGAGGAGTCGTCGTGATCACCCAGGAGCAGGCCCTCGCCGCAGCCGACCGCTGGCTGAACGGCGATGCGCCGGCCGAGCAGCGCCGTGCCGTCCGACACCGCGAGTTCGGCCTCGGATGGGTGGTCTGGGCCGCGCCGGCGCCACTGGAGCGCGACCCGGTGACCGGGGAGCGGCGCCCGCCGGCCGATCTCGGCGACGCCTGCGGCGTGGTGGACCGGGAGACCGGCGAGCTCACCGTGTGGCCGTCGATCCCGGTGGACGAGGTGATCCGCTCGTACGAGGCCAAGCACGCCGAGCGGGTGCACCGGAACGACCCGCCGGCCACCGGCCCGGGCAACACCGCCGTCGCCACCTACGTGAACCCGGCCGACGGCCAGGAGGTCATGCTCTACCGCAACGCGGGGCCGGGCCTGCCGCCCGCGGAGTACCAGCTCGCCGCCGAGCTCGACCGGCTCGGCGTCCCGGCCGGCAACGTGGTCGCCGTCCACACCGACCTGCGCCCGGCCACCCTGCCCGGCGGCTACACCGCCGCCCTGGTCGAGCGTGCCTTCCCCAACGCCGAGATCTCCTGCTCGCACACCTACGGGATCTTCGCCGACGAGCGGGCCGAGGGTGCTGCCGCGCTCACGCTGCACGCCGAGCGGATCGCCCGCCTCGCGGGGCAGCCGCTGCCGCCGCGGCCGCACCGGGTGCCGGCGCCGCAGCCCGGCGAGGTCGAGCAGGCCGCACCGGTCCGCGACGTGGCGCTCGGCCGCAGGGTCGCCAAGGTCTTCGGCGAGATCGTGCGGTACGACGCCGACGACATCGCCGGCAGCGCCCTGCCGGAGCCGACCCGCTCCACCCTCACCTGGGCGGGGCTGCCCGCCGACGTGCCGCTGTTCTTCGCCGCGGACCGCCCGGACGCCCCGCCGGCCGGCGGCCTCCTCGCCGACCTGCGGACCCACCTGACGGCCGCGGGCACCGAGCTGGAGGAGTCACTGCTCGACGTCCTCGCTGGCTGGACGAGGATCGGCTCCGACGGCCTGTGCATCGTCGCCGTGCAGTGCACGGGCGACGAGCAGAGCCTCGGCTCGGTGTGGGCGGTCAGCCCGCGCACCGGCAGCGGACGGTACGTCAACGCTTCGGTCTCCGCCTTCCTCCGCAGCCTGGACGCCCTGGTGACGGCCCGCAGCGCGATGCGCGGGCTCGACCCGCTGGCGGCCGGCACCGCGGTGGCCGCGCTCCAGAACGAGCTCGCGGCGATCGACCCGCAGGCCTTCCACAAGGACTCCACCTGGTGGAGCGTCGTCGTCGAGCAGATGTGGCACGGGCTGTTCTGACCCCGCGTCCGCAGCAGGACCCGGCCTCAGGTGTGCCCGGCGCGGACGAGGGCGGCGGCGAAGGCGGGCAGGTCGGGCTCGGGGACGAGTGCGGCCAGGTCGTCGGCGTCCCGCGGCAGGCCGAGCGAGGCGGCGGCGTCCCGGGCCCGCCGGTCGAAGTACGGCCGCAGCTCGGGCCAGACGCCCTGGGCCTCGCGGCAGAAGATGTCGGCGCCGACCGGTCCGATCCGGGGGAACTCCTGGAGCAGGCGGTGTTCGGCGGCCGCGTCCCGGTCGGCCTCCTCGCGCAGCCGCCGCAGGTCGCCGTGCCAGCGTGAGAGCAGGAGTTCGGCGCCCCGGCCGAGGGCGGTGGCGGTGCTCTCGTCGTAGCGGACGTAGTGGGCGCGGCCGAGGGCGTCGACGCGGTCCTGCCACTCGGCGTCGGCCATGGCCTGCGGGGTGCGCATCCCGGCCCGGAAGAGTTCGCGGGCGGCGGCGACGGCGATGTCGGCCCTGATCCGGGTGGCGCAGAGCACCGCCAGCACCAGCAGCCGGTACAGCGGAGCGGGCTGGTCGCGCAGGGTGATCCCGGCCTCCTGCGCGTACGTCCGCCCGTGCTCGCGCAGCAGCCCGGCCGCGGTCTCCTCGGCCCCGCTCACATGCCGGCGCCTACCCGCGGCCCGGCACCCGAACCGCCGCGCCGCCGTCCCGGCCGCTCATGCGCACCAGGAGCCGCCGCTGCGGCTCGCCCGGGCCTCCACCGAGTAGCCCTGCCTGCCGTCGAAGGCCCAGGAGACCGCGAGGTCGGCGGTGGCGCCGTCGACCTGCTTGGTGAAGCAGAGACCGATACGCTCGCCGGTCGGGTCCTGGCGCCATGCGGGCTCGTCCGGCTCGGGCGGTGCCGGCTGCCAGCCGTTGCGGGCGGCGGCGGCCCGGTAGTGGGCGACGACGTCCGCCCGCCGGTCGGGCTCGGTGTACCAACGGCCGGAGTACGCGAATCGGTCGTCCTCGTCGCAGCCCGCGTACGGCTCCCCGTCAACCTGCGCCCCGCGCGGGGTGCCGAGCGCCCGGACCTCGGTCTCCATCGGGCCCTCCAGGGCCGAATCGGCGAAGTTGCAACCGTAGATCCCGCCGTTCAGCGCCCACCAGCCGCCGAGGACGGTGAGGGTGCCGAAGACCAGTCCGCCCGCGACGACGGACGCTCCCACCCGAAGATCGTTCACGGGCGGGAGCGTACCGGTCGGCGGGGGCGGGGTGAACCCGCGGTCAGAACACCCGGACCATGGTGCGGTGCGGGATTCCGGCGTCCTCGTAGACCGGGCCCTCGGCGGTGTAGCCGAGCCGCTCGTAGAAGCCGAGCGCCTGGGTCTGGGCGTGCAGTTCGAGTTCGCGGGCGCCGCGCTCGCGGCCGGCCTGCTCGATGGCGCGGACGAGGTCGGCGCCGAGGCCGGTGCCGCGGGCGGCCTTGAGCACGGCGAGGCGGCCGAGCAGCACCCGGCCCTCGACGCCGGTGAGCTTGAGCGCCTCGGGGCCGTGGATGAGGCGACCGGTGCCGAGGCCGGTGCCGTCGGGGCCGACGGCGAGCAGGTGCACCGAGGTGGCGTCCAGCTCGTCGTACTCCAGCTCCTCGGGGACGTTCTGCTCATCGACGAAGACCTCGCGGCGGACGCTGCGGACCTGGGCGAGGTCCGCCTCGGTCACCGCGATCCTGATCTCCACCGGGGCCGGCGCCCGGTCGGGGGTCCCAGCCATGTCAGCTCTCCGAGGCGATGATGTCGAGGGCCTTCTGCAGGTCGGCGGGGTACTCGCTGCGGAACTCGACCCACTGGCCGTCGGAGGGGTGCTCGAAGCCGAGCTGGACGGCGTGCAGCCACTGGCGGGTGATGCCGAGGCGCTTGGCGAGCGTGGGGTCGGCGCCGTAGGTGAGGTCGCCGACGCAGGGGTGGCGCAGCGCGGACATGTGCACCCGGATCTGGTGGGTGCGGCCGGTCTCCAGCTTGATGTCGAGCAGGGAGGCGGCGCGGTAGGCCTCGATGAGGTCGTAGTGGGTGACCGAGGGCTTGCCGTCGCGGGTGACGGCCCACTTCCAGTCGCTGCTGGGGTGGCGGCCGATGGGGGCGTCGACGGTGCCGGAGAGCGGGTCGGGGTGGCCCTGGACGAGGGCGTTGTACCGCTTCTCGGTGATGCGGTCGTGGAACTGCCGCTTGAGGTCGGTGTAGGCGCGCTCGGACTTGGCGACGACCATGAGGCCTGAGGTGCCGACGTCGAGGCGGTGCACGATGCCCTGGCGCTCGGCGGCGCCGGAGGTGGAGATGCGGTAGCCGGCGGCGGCGAGGCCGCCGATGACGGTGGGGCCGGTCCAGCCGGGGCTGGGGTGGGCGGCGACGCCGACCGGCTTGTCGACGAGCACGATGTCGTCGTCGTCGTGGACGATGCGCATGCCCTCGACGGGCTCGGCGACGATCTGCACCGGGGCGGCGGGGGCCGGGATCTCGACCTCCAGCCAGGCGCCCGCGGTCACCCGGTCCGACTTGGCGGCGACGGAGCCGTCGAGCGTCACCTTGCCGTCGGCGGCCAGCTCGGCGGCCTTCGTCCGGGAGAATCCGAACATCCGGGCCAGGGCGGCGTCGAGGCGCTCGCCCTCCAGGCCGTCGGGTACGGGAAGGCTGCGGGTCTGCGCTGCGATACTCACTCGTACGAGTATGCCGGACCGCGGGCAGCGGCCCGACCGGCCCCGTGGGGCTGTGGCCGGGCTGCGCGGGCGCTCAGGGGGTCAGCGGGCGCCGCCGCCCGTGTTCTCCTCGCCGTCGCCGTCCTGTGCGGCGGGCTGCTTGGCCGGCTGGTGGGTGGTGCCGTCCGGGTTGGAGCCGCGGAAGGACAGCAGCACCACCAGGATGCCGCCGCAGACGATGGCGGAGTCGGCGAGGTTGAAGACCGCGAAGTGCTGGACGGAGATGAAGTCCACCACGTGGCCGCGGAAGACGCCGGGGGCGCGGAACAGCCGGTCGGTGAGGTTGCCGAGGGCGCCGCCGAGCAGCAGGCCGAGGGCGACGGCCCAGGGCAGGCTGTAGAGGCGGCGGGCGATCCGCCAGATGACCACGATGACGGCGGCGGCGATCGCGGTGAAGACGACCGTCATGGCCTGGCCCATGCCGAAGGCGGCGCCGGGGTTGCGGATCACCTCGAAGGTCATGACGTCGCCGATCACCTGGATCTGCTGGTGCCCCTCCAGGCGGGCGACGACCAGCAGCTTGCTGCCGAGGTCGATCAGGAAGGCGAGCAGGGCGACGGCCAGCAGCACGCCGATCCGGCGGCGGCGGACCGTCCGGGCACCGGAGGCTGCGGTGGCGCCGGCGGCGCCCGTCCCGGGCTGGGGGGCGGAGTCGTCCACGGCGGTCTCCGGCTCGTGCGGCACGCGTGCGGTGGGGACGGCTTCGTCCTGCGTCTGGGGGGAACCTGGAGTGTTGATGATCCGCTCCGCTGCCGTGTACAAGAGGACCGGCCCGAGGCGGGCCGGCCGTGGGCCGGGGTTACGGGGACGAGCGTACGGCACTCGGCGGCCGGACCGCCCGTTCCCCGTCACCACAGGTGGGCGCTACCTGCGCTCCTGCTTGGCCTTGCAGCTGACGCAGAGCGTCGCCCGCGGGAAGGCCTGCAGCCGGGCCTTGCCGATCGCCTGGCCGCAGGACTCGCAGACGCCGAAGCCGACGCCCTCCAGGCGGGCGAGGGCGCGTTCGGTCTGGGCGAGGCTGTCGCGGGCGTTGTTGGCGAGGGCGAGCTCGCTCTCCCGGTTGATGTTCTTGGTGCCGGCGTCGACCTGGTCGTCCCCGGCGCCGTCGTTGGAGTCCCGCATGAGGCCGGTGATGGCGGCCTCGGACGCCTCGATCTCGGCGCGCAGCCGCTCCAGGTCGGTGTTGAGCTCGGCGTGCAGCTCGGCCACCTCGGCCGACGTCCAGGCGTCCTCGCCGGGGCGGACCGGCAGCTCGGCCGGGTCCACCGACTCGGCTCCGCCGCCCCGGGCGCCGGAGCCCGCCGGGACATGGGTGCGGCTGGTCGCCGCCCGGCCGGTGGTGGTGCTGGTCTTCCGCCGTGCAGTGCTCACGGTCCCCTCCCCTGGGTCGCCTGCCACAGCCTCCCGCGTCCGCTTGGCGGCGGTACGCGTGCCAGTTGCTCTCTCAGCCATGGCTTTCGACCTCATTTACGAATGATGCGAACCGCCGGTTCCCGGCGGCCTCCAGTGCCGGAAAGATAAACCTCATCGAATCCGGCCACAACGGGACATACCGGTGCCAGATCCGATCCCACCCGGGCAGCCTCCGCCGCCGATGCCGCCCAAGTGCTGACCCTGTTGTGCCCAGATCGCCACCGGCTAACCGCGGCGTCCGCCGGGCGGCCCTCGGGTGCGCTTACCGGTTTGCCACGGCCGATACACTGGGCTGGCAAGGCGCAGATGGGACGAGTACCGCTGTACGCAGCCACCAGCGACCCGGGGACGGTGCGAGCCCGGGGGTGTGCACGGCGCGAAGATCACCCCGGAGCCGCCGGAAGAACGGCCGCACGACCCGCTCGGGCGGCCCAGTAGAACCGGCAGCAGACCCAAACAAGAGGGTCGCGGGCCACGCCGGCCGCGGCCAAGGAGGGTGGTACCGCGGGACGGCCTGCCGTCTCGTCCCTCCGTCGGAGCCAGTCCACGCATCCGTCGGAGGTAGACGCCAGCGATGAGCACCTACAACCCCGTCCCCGCGCAGGTCGACCTGCCTGCCCTGGAGCACGGCATCCTGTCGTTCTGGCAGGACAACAAGATCTTCCAGCGCAGCCTCGAGCAGTCCGAGGGACGCCCGGAGTGGGTGTTCTACGAGGGCCCGCCCACCGCCAACGGCATGCCGGGCGCCCACCACATCGAGGCCCGCGTCTTCAAGGACGTCTTCCCGCGCTACCGCACCATGAAGGGCTACCACGTCGCCCGCAAGGCCGGCTGGGACTGCCACGGCCTGCCGGTCGAGCTCGCCGTCGAGAAGGAGCTCGGCTTCTCCGGCAAGCAGGACATCGAGGCGTACGGCATCGCCGAGTTCAACGCCAAGTGCCGCGAGTCCGTCACCCGGCACACCGACGAGTTCGTCAAGCTCACCGAGCGCATGGGCTACTGGGTCGACCTCGACGAGGCGTACCGGACCATGGACCCCTCGTACATCGAGTCGGTCTGGTGGTCGCTCAAGCAGATCTTCGACAAGGACCTGCTGGTCCAGGACCACCGGGTCGCCCCCTGGTGCCCGCGCTGCGGCACCGGCCTGTCCGACCACGAGCTGGCCCAGGGCTACGAGACCGTCGTCGACCCCTCGGTCTACGTCCGCTTCCCGCTGACCTCCGGCCCGCTGGCCGGCGAGGCCGCGCTGCTGGTCTGGACGACCACCCCCTGGACGCTGGTCTCCAACACCGCCGCCGCCGTGCACCCCGAGGTCACCTACGTGGTGGCCACCGACGGCACCGAGAAGCTGGTCGTCGCGGAGGCGCTGGTCGCCAAGGCCCTCGGCGAGGGCTGGGAGGCCACCGGGCAGACCTTCACCGGCGCCGAGATGGAGCGCTGGACGTACGACCGGCCGTTCCAGCTGGTCGAGATCGAGAACGCGCACTTCGTGGTGACCGCCGACTACGTCACCACCGAGGACGGCACCGGCATCGTCCACCAGTCCCCCGCCTTCGGCGCCGACGACCTCGCGGTCTGCCGCCGCTACGGCCTGCCCGTGGTCAACCCGGTCGAGGCCGACGGCACCTTCGCCGCGGACGTCCCGCTGGTCGGCGGCGTCTTCTTCAAGAAGGCCGACGAGGCCCTCGTCGCGGACCTGCAGGCCCGCGGCCTGCTCTTCCGCCACCTGCCGTACGAGCACAGCTACCCGCACTGCTGGCGCTGCCACACCGCGCTGCTCTACTACGCGCAGCCGTCCTGGTACATCCGCACCACCGCGGTCAAGGACGCCCTCCTCCGGGAGAACGAGAACACCAACTGGTTCCCCGAGAACGTCAAGCACGGCCGCTTCGGCGACTGGCTCAACAACAACATCGACTGGGCGCTCTCCCGCAACCGCTACTGGGGCACCCCGCTGCCGATCTGGCGCTGCGACGAGGGCCACCTCACCTGCGTCGGCTCGCTGGCCGAGCTCTCCGAGCTCACCGGCACCGACCAGAGCGGCCTCGACCCGCACCGGCCGTTCATCGACGACGTCACCTTCGGCTGCCCGCAGTGCTCCGGCACCGCCGTGCGCGTCCCCGAGGTCATCGACGCCTGGTACGACTCGGGCTCCATGCCCTTCGCGCAGTACGGCTACCCGTACCGCAACAAGGAGCTGTTCGAGAAGCGCTACCCGGCGCAGTTCATCTCCGAGGCGATCGACCAGACCCGCGGCTGGTTCTACACGCTGATGGCCGTCGGCACCCTGGTCTTCGACAAGTCCTCCTACGAGAACGTGGTCTGCCTCGGCCACATCCTCGCCGAGGACGGCCGGAAGATGTCCAAGCACCTGGGCAACATCCTCCAGCCGATCCCGCTGATGGACCAGCACGGTGCCGACGCCGTCCGGTGGTTCATGGCCGCGGGCGGTTCGCCCTGGTCCGCGCGCCGCGTCGGCCACGGCACCATCCAGGAGGTCGTCCGCAAGACGCTGCTGACCTACTGGAACACCGTCGCCTTCCAGGCCCTGTACGCGCGCACCGCCGACTGGGCGCCCTCCGCCGCCGACCCGGCGCCGGCGATGCGCCCGCAGCTCGACAAGTGGGTGCTCTCCGAGCTCAACACCCTCGTCCGCGAGGTCGACCTGGCCCTGGAGGCCTACGACACCCAGCGGGCCGGCAAGCTGCTGTCCGCCTTCGTCGACGACCTCTCCAACTGGTACGTCCGCCGCGGCCGCCGCCGCTTCTGGCAGGGCGACGCCGCCGCGCTCGCCACCCTGCACGAGGCGCTGGAGACCGTCACCCGGCTGATGGCCCCGCTCACCCCGTTCATCACCGAGCAGGTCTGGCAGGACCTGGTCGTCCCGGTCACCCCGGGCGCCCCGTCCTCCGTCCACCTCGCCGCCTGGCCGACCGCCGACGAGACCCTCGTCGACGCCGACCTCTCCCGGAACATGGCGCTGGTGCGCCGCCTCGTCGAACTCGGCCGGGCCACCCGCGCCGAGTCAGGGGTGAAGACCCGTCAGCCGCTGTCCCGGGCGCTCGTCGCGGCCCAGGGCTGGGACGAGCTCCCCGCCGACCTGCGGGCGCAGATCGCCGAGGAGCTCAACGTCACCACCCTGGAGTCGCTGGCCGGTGTCGGCGCCTCGCTCGTCGACACCTCCGCCAAGGCCAACTTCCGGGCCCTCGGCAAGCGGTTCGGCAAGGGCGTCCAGGACGTGGCCAAAGCGGTCGCCGCCGCGGACGCCGCCGTCCTCGCCGCCGAACTGCGGGCCTCCGGCACCACCGGGGTCCAGCTGAACGGCGAGCGGATCGAGCTCTCGCCGGACGAGGTGATCATCACCGAGACCCCGCGGGAGGGCTGGGCCGTCGCCAACGAGTCCGGCGCCACCGTCGCCCTCGACCTGGCGATCACCCCGGAGCTGAAGCGGCTCGGCATCGCCCGCGACGCCATCCGCCAGATCCAGGAGGCCCGGAAGAACTCCGGCCTGGACGTCGCCGACCGGATCGTCCTCCGCTGGCGCGCCACCAGCGAGGAGACCGCCGAGGCCATCGCCGAACACGGCCCCCTGGTCGCCGACGAGGTCCTCGCCGTCGACTTCGCCGCCGGCGCCGCCGACTGGGACTCCGAGAACTTCGCCGACGACTCCCTCGGCCTCGCCTTCCAGCTCCGCAAGGCCTGACACCGGCCGGCCGGTAGCAGCTCGGGCCGTCCCGTAGAGGCTCGGGCCGACCCCTGGGGGCGCGGGGAACTGCGCGATTCGGATGTGGTCCTCCTCCCGAATCGCACGGTTCCCCGCGCCCCTTTGTTCTTCTGGCCGGCCGTTCGCAGAAACGAGGGCGCCCCCGCCGTGATGTTGATCACAGTGGGGGCGCCCTCGATGTGGATGGTGCTTAGTTGTCGCCGTCCTCGTCGATGAGGAAGCCCCGCATGGGGGCCGGCGCCTGCTGCATCGGCTGCGGCGGCTGCGGGCGCACCGCGGCCATCGGCTGCGTCATCCCGGCGGGAGCCATCTGTGCGGCACCGGTGCCGCCCGGCTGGCTGCCGAAGCTCGGGCTGCTGCCGCCGCCGAAGGAGTTCCCGCCGAAGGACTGGCCGTTGCCGCCGAACGACGGCTGGTTGCCGCCGAAGGAGGGCTGGCCGCCGAAGCTCGGGCTGCTCACCGAGGAGGTGGCCGGCGACATCGACGACGCCGCCGGGGGCAGCGAGGCGGTGGCCGGGATCCGCGGCGGGGCCAGCGAGTCGTCCGCCTGGGACTCCAGCTGGCGCAGCTGGGTCTCGAGGTAGGACTTCAGGCGGGTCCGGTACTCGCGCTCGAAGGCACGCAGGTCCTCGACCTTGCGCTCCAGCGTGGCGCGGGCGGACTCCAGGGAGCCCATGGCGACGCGGTGCTTCTCCTGGGCGTCCCGCTCCAGGGCGTCGGCCTTGGAGCGGGCGTCCCGCTCCAGGCCCTCGGCGCGGCTGCGGGCCTCGCCGACGATCTTGTTGGCCTCGGAGCGCGCCTCGGAGATCGCCTGGTCGGCGGTCTGCTGGGCGAGGGCGAGCACGCGGGCGGCACTGTCGCCGCCGGGCTGCTGCTGCGGCTGGCCCATCGGGCCGCCGAGCGGTCCGCCCATCGGCTGGCCCATCGGCTGGCCCATGGGGCCGCCCATCGGCGCGAGCTGCTGCTGGCCGCCCATGGTCTGGCCCATCGGCTGGGGCTGGCCCATCGGACCGCCCATGGGCTGGAGCATCTGACCGCCCATCGGCTGGACCAGCTGCTGCTGGCCGCCCATGGTCTGGCCCATCTGCTGCGGCTGACCCATCTGCTGCGGCTGGCCCATCGGGCCGGCGCCGGGGCCGGGCGGGAGGGCGGGGGCGCCGGACGGCAGGCCGAGGGGCTGGTTGCCCATCTGCGGCTGCGGGCCGCCCATCTGCTGGGGACCGGGGCCCTGCTGCTGGCCGGGCACCGGGGGGCCGGATATGGCGGCGGGCACCGGGGCGCCGGCGGGACGGGCGTCCTGCGGCGGCTCCTTGCGCATGTTGGCCTGGTTCTGCGCGGCGGCACGCGTGGCGGCTGCCAGCTTGGCGCGCAGGTCCTCGTTCTCGCGAAGCAGGCGGGTCAGCTCGGCTTCGACCTCGTCGAGGAAGGCATCGACCTCGTCCTCGTCATAGCCTTCGCGCAGCCGGACGGTCGTGAACTGCTTGTTCCGAACGTCCTCGGGGGTCAATGGCATCTCTTCACCTCAACGTGATCGTCGGCACTCCGGAATCCTGTCGCATCGCTCACAACGACAGGGACCGCACGAGCGAGATCAGGACATACACAATGATCATCAGTACGAAGAAGGACAGGTCGAGCGCCACGCCCCCGAGACGCAACGGCGGGATGAAGCGCCGAAGAAGCTTGAGCGGCGGATCCGTGACAGTGTACGTGGCCTCCAGGACCAGGACCATGGCCCTTCCCGGCTGCCACGAGCGTGCGAACTGGAAGACCCAGTCCATCACTAGGCGGAAGAGCAGGATGAGCAGGAAGACTGTCAGCGCGTAGTACAGCACCGCCCCGACGATCCCCATCTCGTCTCCCTCTCCTGGTCATTCAGCCCGTCAGTGACGCACCGTCGATCGGTCCACACGGAAAGTCGTGGCCGGGTCAGCTCTGGTTGAAGAACCCACCCTCGGCGATCCGAGCCTTGTCCTCCGCCGTGACATCGACGTTAGCAGGAGACAGGAGGAACACCTTCTGTGTCACGCGCTCGATACTGCCGTGGAGACCGAAGACGAGTCCAGCGGCGAAGTCTACGAGCCGCTTGGCGTCCGTGTCGTCCATCTCGGTCAAATTCATGATCACAGGTGTGCCGTCGCGGAACTGTTCCCCGATGGTACGGGCCTCGTTGTAGGTCCTCGGGTGCAGCGTGGTGATGCGGTAGGGCTCTCGTTCGTTCACTACCTTGGGCATGATCACCGGGGAGCTCTTCTCCAGGTTCTGGCGGCGGTCGGGTGTGATGGACGACACGGGCGCCATCCGCGGCGCCTCCTGCCGGATCGGGACGGCGGCCGGCACGGGCTGCGGGGCGATGTGCGCGACCGGCGCGGGCGCCGGGCGCTCGGCCGCCGCCGGGCGCAGGTCCTCGGTGCGGCCGGTGCGGATCGGCTCCGGGTCGGCGTCGTAGTCGTCGTCGGGGTCGTAACCCTGGCCGTCGTACGTCTCGTCCTCCACGAGGCCGAGGTAGACCGCCATCTTGCGCATTGCGCCGGCCATGCTCCTGTCTCCTCCGCTCTGTGGTGGATCGGCTCCGACTCCGGCCTCGGCCTGCGGTCTCCGCAGCGGCGGCCCGGGCTCGCCGGACCGACGGCCCGTCAGGCCGTGGAGATTCTGCGGAGATGCGATCCACGAAGTTTTCGCTAGCGCACTGGAAGGGCTGCTAGGTTCTGTCCTGTTTTGTCCTGCAGTCTGATCTACTAACCGGTGACGTTACCCGAGCGGTGACCGCACGCCGAGTACCGCCGTACCGACGCGTACATGTGTCGCTCCGGCTGCCACGGCCTGCTCCAAATCCCCGCTCATGCCTGCGGACACCATCGTGGCAGCCGGATGGCTCGCCCGTACGGCGCTTGCGATTTCCGCGAGTCTGGCGAAGGCCGCGGCCGGATCGCCGGCCAGCGGACCGGCCAGTGGAGCGACCGTCATCAGGCCCTCCAGCCGCAGACCGGGCGCGGCGGCGATCAGGTCGGCCAGCGCCTCCACCTCGGACGGCGCCACCCCGGCCCGGTGCGCGCCCTCCCCGGCCTCCTTGTCGAGTGCCACCTGCACCAGGCAACCGAGGGGCGCGCGCCCCGAACCCCGCACCGCCGCGGAGAGCGAGTCGACCAGCCGCGGGCGGTCCACCGAGTGCACCAGGTCGGCGTAGCGGACCACCGAGCGCACCTTGTTGGTCTGCAGCTGGCCGACGAAGTGCCAGGTCAGCGGCAGGTTCACGCACTGCGCGGCCTTGCCCGCGGCGTCCTGGTCTCGGTTCTCGGCCACGTCGGTGACGCCGAGTCCGGCGAGCAGGGCGGTGTCCTCGGCCGGGTAGGTCTTGGTGACCACGACCAGGGTGACCTCGTCACGGGCGCGGCCGGCGGCGGAGCAGGCGTCGACGATCCGCTTCTCGACCACCTCGAGGTTGGCGCCGAGCTCCTCGTACCGTTCGCGCTGCCGCTCGTCGAGGGCGGCGAGGAATTCGGCACCGCCGGGGAACGGTCCGTAGATGTCGTTCGTCATGAGAGATCGGGGCCCAACCAGACGTAGCTCGCGAGGCGGCCGGTCCGCTGCTCCCGGCGGTAGGAGTAGTGGTCGTCCGACTCGAGGGTGCAGACGGCGGAGCGCACCACGTCGGTGACGCCTGCCCCGGCGAGCTGGGCGACGACGCCGGCGGCGACGTCCAGTGCGGGCGTGCCCCAGGAGGTCTCGGCGTACGCGGCGGGCACGACCGCGGCGACCTCGTCGCGCAGTGCGGCGGGCACCTCGTAGCAGCGGCCGCACACGGCGGGGCCGAGCACGGCGGTGATCCGTGCCGGGTCGGCGCCGAGCTCCGCCATGGCGCGGACGGCGGCCGGGACGACGCCTGCGGCCAGGCCCGGTCGGCCGGCGTGGGCGGCGCCGACGATCCCGGCGGCCGGGTCGGCCAGCAGCACCGGGGTGCAGTCGGCGGTGAGCACCGCCAGGGCGAGCGGGCGGTCGGTGACCACCGCGTCGACGGTGGGGGCCTGCCCGTCGGGCTGCCGCTCCGCCACCACGGCGACCGCGTTGCCGTGCACCTGGTTCATCCAGACCACGTCCGCCGGGTCGAGCCCGAGCTCCCGGGCGGCGATCTCCCGGTTGCGCCGGACGGCGGCCGGGTCGTCCCCGACCGCGCCGCCGAGGTTGAGCTCCCCGTACGGCGAGGTGCTCACCCCGCCCCACCGGGTGGTGGAGGCGAAGTGAGCACCGTGTCGACTGATGTGAGGAATCACGTGCGAGACGTCTACTTCAGGAAGTCGGGCACGTCGAGCTCCTCGGCGGGGCTCTCCACGTACGGCTGGCGGGCGGGCTGCACCTGCGGCGGGACCGGCGGGACGGCGGGCGCGGTGATCCGGGCCGGCACGTCGGAGGTGCGGTCGGAGTCGTCCGGACGGGCCGTCACGGAGCCGATCCCGTAGGACGGCCGGGTGGCCGGGCGCTCCGGGGCGGCCGCGGGCGGGTTGCTGGAGGCCTTGACCACCGGCTCGCGGACGATCGCCGGGGGCTGGCCGCCGTCGAAACCGGCCGCGATGACGGTGACCCGGACCTCGTCGCCGAGCGCGTCGTCGATGACGGCGCCGAAGATGATGTTGGCCTCGGGGTGGGCGGCCTCGCTGACCAGCTGGGCGGCCTCGTTGATCTCGAACAGGCCGAGGTCGGAGCCGCCGGAGATGGAGAGCAGCACGCCGCGGGCGCCGTCGATGGAGGCCTCCAGCAGCGGCGAGGAGATCGCCATCACCGCGGCCGCCTTGGCGCGGTCCTCGCCGCGGGCGGAGCCGATGCCCATGAGGGCGGAGCCGGCGTCCGACATGACCGACTTGACGTCGGCGAAGTCGAGGTTGATCAGGCCGGGGGTGGTGATCAGGTCGGTGATGCCCTGGACACCGGAGAGCAGCACCTGGTCGGCGGAGCGGAAGGCGTCCAGCACGCTCACCTGGCGGTCCGAGATGGACAGCAGGCGGTCGTTCGGGATGACGATGAGGGTGTCGACCTGCTCGCGCAGGGCGGCGATGCCGTCCTCGGCCTGGTTGGCGCGGCGGCGGCCCTCGAAGGTGAACGGGCGGGTGACCACGCCGATGGTGAGCGCGCCGAGCGAGCGGGCGATGTTGGCCACGACGGGCGCGCCGCCGGTGCCGGTGCCGCCGCCCTCGCCGGCCGTCACGAAGACCATGTCGGCCCCCTTGAGGACCTCCTCGATCTCCTCGCGGTGGTCCTCGGCGGCCTTGCGGCCGACCTCGGGGTTGGCGCCGGCGCCGAGGCCCCGGGTGAGTTCACGGCCCACATCGAGCTTCACGTCGGCGTCGCTCATGAGGAGGGCCTGCGCATCGGTGTTGATCGCGATGAACTCGACGCCCTTGAGCCCGACCTCGATCATCCGGTTGATGGCGTTGACACCACCGCCGCCGATACCGACGACCTTGATGACTGCGAGGTAGTTCTGGGGTGCTGCCACGTCGAAGGCCTCTCGCCTCGAATTTCCGGGTCGGCTCCCCGTGTCGCGAAGGCCGACGGATGTCGATGGGTGGGGAGCACGCGCTTTCGGTGCTGTATGTCCGAAATGCCGACCGCCGACCCGAACCCTAAACTTGAGGTTTAGGGTTGTAGCTGTACCTCTGTCACATTGCTGCTGGACACAGCCTGGTGACACAGGACAGTAGGTCGCATCCGGTCGGTGTTCAACGAACACGCCGAGCTTCCCGTTTTTCTTTTGAGCCTATGTGATCATCGACCCCCCGGTGAAACCGGGGTGACCACCAAGGGTCGGACCGGAGCCTCGGCCCCGTCAATACCGCCCCTTCAGGAAGAACTTACCGGATCATCCCGACACGGCCGGGGCATCCGGCGCACTCACGTCGTAAATGGCGGCTTTCCGGCCGATCAGCGCGGCCAGCACCCGGGCCTTGCGGTCCGTCCGTTCCGGGCTCCCCCAGCGCACGGTGGCCCCGCCGGACAGCTGCAGCCGGATGTCGTCGTAGCTGTGCACCTGCACCGCGCCGGCCCTGCCGGACAGCTCGGCGGGCAGACCGGCGGCGACCGTGATCGCGGCGTGCACCAGGGCCGGCCGGTCGAACAGGTCCAGCGCTTCGTTCGCCTGCTGACTGAGCTGCAGATCCACCACCGGCACCCCCTGCGGCGCGGCCGGCTCGGTGGCGAAGGTGAAGCCCCCCGCGTCGACCTGCGCGAACTTCCCGTCCTCGGTGCGGACGGCGGCCACCGCCCGACGCTCCGTCACCTTCACCCTCAGGGTGTGCGGCCAGCCGCGCCAGACCTCGGCCTTCGCCACCCGGGGCACGGCCTCCACCCGGCGCTCCGCCTCGTCCAGGTCGACCCGGGCGAGCGGGCCGTGCCGCAGGCCGCCGAGCGCCGCGGCGACCTCGTCCTGGCCGAGCCGGCCGCTGTCCAGGCCCTGGACGGCGACGGCGCGCACGTCCAGGGCCGAGGAGGCGAAGACCAGCCAGGAGAGCCCGCCGGTGAGCAGGGCACCGAGCGCGCACAGCACCGCGATCCCCCGCCGGGAGAGCCGCAGCCGGGGAACCGGCGCGTCGTCCTCCCCCACCGGGTCGGCGACGGCCGGGTCAGCCACGGCCGCGGCCGCCGCGGGACGCCTCGATCGCTTCGTACACCATGCGCACCAGCAGTTCGTCCGCGTCGCGGCGGCCGAACTCGGCGGCGGCGCGGCTCATGTCCCACAGCCGGGCCGGGTCGGTGAGCACCGGCAGCACGTTCTGCAGCACCCAGTCGGGGGTGAGATCGGCGTCGTCGACCAGCAGGCCGCCGCCGGCCTTCACCATCGGCTGGGCGTTCAACCGCTGCTCGCCGTTGCCGATCGGCAGCGGCACGAACGCCGCCGGCAGGCCCACCGCGGCCAGCTCGGCCACGGTCATCGCGCCGGCCCGGCAGAGCATCAGGTCGGCCGCGGCGTAGGCGAGGTCCATCCGGTCGACGTACGGCACCGCGCGGTACGGCGGCATGCCGGGGATGTCGTCGATCCGCGGCAGCTCGTTCTTCGGGCCGACCGCGTGCAGGATCTGCACGCCGTACTGCTGCAGGCGCGGGGCGATGGACTGGACGGTCTCGTTCAGCCGGCGGGCGCCCTGCGAGCCGCCGGACACCAGCAGGGTGGGCAGCCGCTGGTCGAGGCCGAAGTAGTGGCGGGCCTCCGGGCGGACGGCGTTGCGGTCCAGGGTGGCGATGGTGCGGCGCAGCGGGATGCCGATGTACCGGGAGTCGCGGAGCTTGGAGTCCGGGGTGGAGACGGCGACGAAGTCGGTGTAGCGGGCGCCGATCTTGTTGGCCAGGCCGGGGCGGGCGTTGGCCTCGTGCACCACGATCGGCACGCCGGCGCGCTTGGCGGCCAGGTAGGCGGGCATGGCGACGTAGCCGCCGAAGCCGACCACGACGTCGGCCCCGACCCGCTCGATGACGTCCTGGGCGGCGCGTACGGTGCCGCGGAGCCGGCCGGGGACGGTGATCAGCTCGGGGGTGGGCTTGCGGGGCAGCGGGACGGCGGGGATGAGCGCGAGCTCGTAGCCGCGCTCGGGCACCAGCCGGGTCTCCAGGCCGCGCTCGGTGCCGAGGGCGGTGATCCCCACGGAGGGGTCGTGCCTGCGGAGGGCGTCCGCGAGGGCCATGGCCGGCTCGATGTGACCGGCGGTCCCGCCGCCGGCGAGTACGACATGCACCGAAATTCACCGCTCCCTGCGCGCCGGCCGTGCGGCCGGCTTGCGCGCTGTGGTTCGTCGTCGTGGCAGCACCCGGGCCAGGAGCGTCCCGGCTCGGGTGGGGGTCCGGGCGGCGAGGGCCGCCTTCGCCGCCGGGGTGCTGCGCGCGAAGCTGATCAGCACACCGATGGCGCACATGGCCGCCAGCATGGCGGACCCTCCGTAGGAGAACAGCGGGAGGGGGACGCCCGCGATGGGCAGGAGTCCCAGGGCCGACCCCAGGTTGACCATGGCCTGCGCCATGATCCACGTGGTGGCGGCTCCCGCGGCGTACCTGACGAAAGGGTCCTTCGTGCCGAGGGCCACACGGATACCCGCGTAGCCTAGTGCCGCGAAGAGTCCGAGCACCGACAGCGTCCCCACCAGACCGAGTTCCTCGCCGGTGGCGGCGAAGATGAAGTCGGTGTGGGCCTCCGGCAGCTGGCCCCACTTCTCGACGCCGGCGCCGAGTCCGGAGCCGAAGGGGCCGCCGGCGGCGAAGGCGTACAGGCCGTGCAGGGCCTGGAAGCAGTTGAGGTTCGGGTCCGGCTTGGTGACGCCGATGCAGGCCAGGCGGTCGAGCCGGTGCGGCACGGTGATGATCAGGGCGGTGCAGGCGACCACCGCGATGCCGAGGGTGGCGCCGAAGAGCCGCAGCGGTGCGCCGACCATCCAGAGCAGGCCGAAGAGCATGGCGACCAGGACCATGGTGGTGCCCATGTCCCCGCCGAGCATGATCAGCATCATCAGCAGGACGGTGCCCGGCACCAGCGGCACCAGCAGGTGCTTCCACTGGTCGAGGGTGTGGGTGCGGTGCTTGCGGGCGAGCAGGTCGGCACCCCACAGGATCAGGGCGAGTTTGGCGAACTCGGAGGGCTGGACCTGGAAGAAGCCGAAGCCCAGCCAGTTCCGGTTGCCGTTGACCATCACGCCGATGCCGGGAACGGCGACCAGCAGCAGCCCGGCGATCACGGCGAGCAGCAGGGGGTAGGCGAGCAGCCGCAGCGCCTTCACGGGGGTGCGGGCGAGCAGCACCAGCATGACGGTGCCGAGCATGGTGGCGACCAGCTGCTTGCGGAAGAAGAAGGTGATCGGCAGGCGGTGTTCCATCACCAGGATCTGGGAGGAGGAGAACACCATGACCAGGCCGAGCACCACGAGCAGCATGGTGGAACCGAGGATGAGGTAGTACGGGGTGAGCGGCCGGTCCAGCGTCCAGCGCACCCTGGCCCGCAGGGCGCGGAGCCGGGTGACGGGGGTGGCGGCCTTGAACGTGGTGGTGGTCGCGGAGATCAGCTGGAGGCGGGCGGAGCCGCGCTCCGGTGGGGCGGCCGTTCCCGCCTTGCCCTCACCGGACACGTGCTCCCCCTGTCTCTCCGTGGACGGGCCGGGCGGCACCCCTGGTGCCGTCCGGCCGTGCTGCCGCTATTCCATCAGGTCCAGCACCGCGGCGGCGAAGAGGTCGCCGCGTTCGTTGTAGTTGGTGAACATGTCCATCGAGGCGCAGGCGGGCGCCAGCAGGACGGTGTCGCCGGGCTTGGCGAGCGAGGCCGCGGTGCGGACCACCTCGGCCATCGCCACCGCGCCAGTCTGGCCCTCGGCCGCCTCGACCACGGGCACATCCGGGGCGTGTCGCGCCAGCGCCTCCCGGATCAGGGCGCGGTCCTGGCCGATGAGCACGGCGGCCCGCAGCCGGTCGGCGGCGGAGGCGGCGAGCTCGTCGAAGGTGGCGCCCTTGGCGAGTCCGCCGGCGATCCAGACGACCGGTTCGTACGCGGCGAGCGAGGCGGCGGCCGCGTGGGTGTTGGTGGCCTTGGAGTCGTCGATGTACGTGACCTCGCCGACCACGGCGACCTGGGCGATCCGGTGCGCGTCGGGGCGGAAGGCGCGCAGGCCGTCGCGGACGGCCTTGGCGTCGACGCCGTAGGCGCGGGCGAGGGCGGCCGCGGCGAGCGCGTTGGCGACGTTGTGCGGGGCGGGCGGCACGATGTCGGAGACGGCGCCGATCTCGGCCGCGTTGTTGGCCCGGTCCTCGACGAAGGCCCGGTCGACGAGCAGGCCGTCGACGACGCCGAAGTTCGACAGGCTCGGGGTGTCGAGGCCGAAGCCGATGGCCCGGCAGCCCTCCTCGACGTCGGCCTCGCGGACCAGCGCCTCGGTGGCCGGGTCGGCCAGGTTGTAGACGCAGGCGACCTTGTTGCCCTCGTAGATGCGGCCCTTGTCGGCGGCGTACGCCTCCATGGAGCCGTGCCAGTCGAGGTGGTCGGGGGCCAGGTTGAGGACGGCCGCCGAGTGCGGGCGCAGCGAGGGCGCCCAGTGCAGCTGGTAGCTGGAGAGCTCGACGGCGAGGACGTCGTAGGGCTCCTCGGCGAGGACCGCGTCCAGCACGGAGACCCCGACGTTGCCGACGGCGGCGGTGCGCGCGCCCGCGGCGGTGAGGATCGAGGCGAGCATCTGGACGGTGGTGGTCTTGCCGTTGGTGCCGGTGACGGCCAGCCAGGGGGCGGGCTCGCCGGTGGCGGGGTGCGGGCGGCGCAGCCGCCAGGCGAGTTCGACGTCGCCCCAGACCGGGACGCCGGCGGCGTCGGCGGCGAGGAACAGCGGGCTGTTCGGCGGCCAGCCGGGCGAGGTGACGACGAGTTCGGTGCCCTCGGGCAGGGTCGCGCCGTCGCCGAGGCGGACGGTGATGCCGGTGAGGTCGGCGGCCTTGGCGCGCAGCGCGGGGCCGTCGCCGCCGTCCACGACGGTGACCTCGGCGCCGAGGTCGCGCAGCACGCGGGCGGCGCTGACGCCGGACAGGCCGAGGCCTGCCACGACGGTCCTCAGGCCGTTCCAGTCGGGGTTCTCCGTCATCCGGCCACCCATCCTGCGTAGAAGAGTCCGAGGCCGACCGCGACGCACAGGCCCTGGATGATCCAGAAGCGGACGACGATCAGCACCTCGCTCCAGCCCTTGAGCTCGAAGTGGTGCTGGAGCGGGGCCATCTTGAAGACGCGCTTGCCGGTCATCCGGAACGAGCCGACCTGGATGATCACCGACAGGGTGATGATGACGAACAGGCCGCCGAGCAGGGCGAGCAGCAGTTCGGTGCGGGAGCAGATGGCGAGGCCGGCGAGGGCGCCGCCGAGGGCGAGCGAGCCGGTGTCGCCCATGAAGATCTTGGCGGGCGAGGTGTTCCACCACAGGAAGCCGAAGCAGGAGCCCATCAGGGCGGAGGCGACGACGGCCAGGTCCAGCGGGTCGCGGACGTCGTAGCAGTTCGCGGTGGCGGTGATCATGTGGGCGCAGGTCTGGCCGTACTGCCAGACGCCGATGAAGACGTAGGCGCCGAAGACCATCACCGAGGCGCCGGTGGCGAGGCCGTCGAGGCCGTCGGTGAGGTTCACGCCGTTCGACATAGCGGCGATCATGAAGTAGGCCCAGATGACGAAGAGCACCGGGCCGATGGACCAGCTGAAGTCCTTGACGAAGGACAGGTGGGTGGAGGCCGGGGTGAGACCGCGGCTGTTGGAGAACTGGAGCGACAGGACGGCGAAGGCGAGGCCGACGAAGGACTGGCCGAGCAGCTTCGCCTTGGCCCGCAGGCCGAGGGAGCGGCGCTTGACGACCTTGATGTAGTCGTCGAGGAAGCCGACCAGGCCCAGACCCGCCGTCAGGAACAGCACCAGCAGGCCGGAGGCCGTGGGTGTTTCGCCTGCTATCGCCTTGGTGGCGAAGTACGCGATCAGCGTCGCCAGGATGAACGCGATGCCGCCCATGGTGGGGGTGCCGCGCTTGCTGTGGTGCGCCTTGGGGCCGTCGTCGCGGATGTACTGGCCGTAGCCGTGCCGCGCGAGCAGCTTGATCAGGGCGGGCGTGCCCAGCAGCGACAGGATCAGACCGATGCCGCCGGAGTAGAGGATCTGCTTCACTGAGCGGCCCCATCGGCGAGCAGGGCCTCGGCGACCTTCTCCAGGCCGGCCGAACGGGACGCCTTCACCAACACCACGTCCCCAGGCTGCAGCTGACTGCGCAGCAGCTCGATCGCCGCGTCCGCGTCGGACACCAGCACCGACTCCTCACCCCACGAACCTTCGTTCCTCGCGCCGAGTTCCATGCAGGCCGCCTCGCGTCCGCCCACCGCCACCAGCTTGGTGACGTCGAGCCGGACGGCGAGCCGCCCGATGGCGTCGTGCTCGTCGAGGCTGTCCCCGCCGAGCTCCCGCATCTCCCCGAGCACCGCGAACGTGCGGCGGCGCTCCGGACCGCGGCCCGCCATCGACACCAGCGCCCTGAGCGCGGCCCGCATCGAGTCCGGGTTCGCGTTGTAGGCGTCGTTGACGACGGTGACACCATCGGCCCGGTCGACGACCTCCATGCGCCAGCGGGACAGCGCACCCGCCTCGCTGAGCGCTTCGGCGGTGTCGTCGACGGGCATCCCGAGCTCCACCGCCACCGCTGCGGCGGCGAGGGCGTTCGAGACGTGGTGCTCACCGTACAGGCGCAGGTTCACGGGTGCGGAACCGGCTGGGGTGATCAGCGTGAAGGAAGGACGTCCGGTGTCGTCCAGGCGAACATCCGCCGCCCGGACGTGGGCGTCGCGGCTCTCGCCGAACAGCACGACGCGGCCCTTGGTACGGGTCTCCATCGCGCGTACGAGCGGGTCGTCGGCGTTCAGGACGGCGACGCCGTCGGCGCCGAGCGCCTCGACGATCTCGCCCTTGGCCTCGGCGATGCCCTCCTTGGAGCCGAACTCGCCGAGGTGGGCGGTGCCGACGTTCAGCACGATCGCGATGCTCGGCGGGGTGATGCCGGTCAGGTACTCGATGTCGCCCTTGTGCCGCGCACCCATCTCCAGCACCAGGTGCCGGGTGGCGGGCTCGACCCGCAGGGCCGTCATCGGGTGCCCGATCTCGTTGTTGAGGTTGCCGGGCGGGTAGACGGTCTCGCCGCGGCGCTGCAGCACCTGCGCGATCAGGTCCTTGGTGCTGGTCTTGCCGGAGGAGCCGGTCAGCGCGACCACGGCGGTGCCGGTGGCGCGCTCCACCACGGCGCGGGCGAGACGGCCGAGGGCCGCCACCACGTCGTCGACCAGGATCGCCGGCACACCGACCGGACGGGAGGCCAGCACCGCGACGGCGCCCGCCCCGACCGCCTTCGCGGCGTAGTCGTGCCCGTCCACCTGCTCGCCGACCACGGCGACGAACAGGCCGCCCGGCTGCACCTGGCGGGAGTCCACCACGACCGTCCCGGTCACCACGGCCTGCGGGTCGGCACCGTCGAGCGTGCCGCCCACCGCCGCGGCGGCCTCGGCCAGGGTCAGTGCGATCACGGCTGCTCTCCTTCGTTGTTCGCCCGCTCGCCAATGGCCTGCTCGGGGCGGGGGGTCGCCTGCTCGGGGCGGGAATGCCGCGTGATGGCCTCGCGGAGTTCGTCCCGGTCATCGAAGGGGCGGACCTCGCCCTTCGCGTACTGGCCGACCTCGTGGCCCTTGCCGGCCACCAGCACGGTGTCCCCGGCGTGGGCGCGGGCGACGGCCTGGCGGATCGCCTCGGCGCGGTCCGGCACCACCAGCACCTCGCCGCGCTCCTCCTCCGGCACCTCGGCGGCGCCGGCGAGCATCGCGGTGAGGATCGCCAGCGGGTCCTCCGAGCGCGGGTTGTCGCTGGTCAGGACGGCGGTGTCGGCGATCCGGGCGGCGATGGCGCCCATCGGGCCGCGCTTGAAGGGGTCGCGGTCGCCGCCGCAGCCGACGACCACGTGCAGCCGGCCCTTGGTGACCTCGCGCAGCGACTCCAGGACGGCCTGCAGGGCGTCCGGCTTGTGCGCGTAGTCGACCACGGCGACGTACGGCTGCCCGGCGTCGACCCGCTCCAGGCGGCCGGGGACTCCGGTCGAGGCGGCGACGCCGGCGACCGCGGCGGGCAGCGGCACACCGGCGGTCACCAGCGCGGTGATCGCGCCGAGCGCGTTGGCGACGTTGAACGGGCCGGGCAGCGGCACCGAGGCGTCCGCGGCGGCGCCGTCCGGGCCGACCACGCGGAAGGTGGAGCCGGCCGGTCCGAGCTGGACGTCGACGGCCCGCCAGTCGGCCTCCGGGTCGCCCTTCGCGGAGAAGGTCGCGACCGGGATCGGCGCCTCGCCGGCCAGCCTGCGGCCGTACGGGTCGTCGAAGTTGGCCACCCCGCGGCGGGCCTTGTCGGTCTGGAAGAGCCGGGCCTTGGCCCGGTAGTAGTCCTCCATGTCCGGGTGGAAGTCGAGGTGCTCGGGGGTGAGGTTGTTGAACAGCGCGACGTCGTACAGCACCCCGTCGACCCGGCCGAAGACCAGGGCGTGGCTGGAGACCTCCATGACCACGGCGGAGGCGCCGCGCTCGCGCATCACCGCGAGGACCGCGTGCAGGTCGGTCGACTCGGGGGTGGTGCGCTCGCTCTTGATCCGCTCGTCGCCGACCCGCATCTCGACGGTGCCGATCACCCCGGGCAGCCGTCCGCCGCCGCGCAGCCCGGCCTCGACCAGGTAGGAGGTGGTGGTCTTGCCGTTGGTGCCGGTCAGGCCGATCATCAGCAGCTGTTCGCTGGGGCGCCCGTACACGGCGGCGGCCAGGTGGCCCATCGCGCCGCGGACGTTGTCGACGACCAGCAGCGGCAGTCCGGCCGGGGCGGCGATCTCGGCGCCGGCCGGGTCGGTCAGGACGGCGACGGCGCCGGCCGCCGCGGCCTGCCCGGCGAAGGCGGCACCGTGGTGGTTGGCACCGGGGAACGCCACGTACACGTCGCCCGGGCGCACCGCGCGGGAGTCGTGGGTGATGCCGGTGGCCTCCGCGCCCTCGACGGGCGCCAGGCCCAGCAGTCGGGCGACCTCGGCGAGCGGCAGCGCCGCCGGGCTGGAGGGGCGGGGCGGGCTCGCGGAGATTTGATCGGGTTTCGGCACGGCGGGCAGGGTATCGGCCGAAGGGCCTCCAGGGCCAAACCGGGCGGGGGTGCCCCCGTCGTTCCGCCCCGCCGGGCGCGGGTGGCTGCTGCGGTGGTCGGGGGCGTCGCTCATCAGGGCTTCCACTCGACGGGCAGGTTCGGCGCCGCACTGCCGCTCGGCGCGACCCGCAGGGTCTTCAGGGCGAACTCCATCACCTGCTTGAACACCGGACCGCAGAGCTGGCCGCCGAAGTGGCCGTTGACCGGGTTCTGGATGACGCAGGAGACCGTCACCCGGGGCTGGTCGGCCGGTGCGAAGCCGATGAAGGAGGCGGTGTAGCCGGAGTACCGGCCGGTCTTCGGGTCGACGCGGTTGGCGGTGCCGGTCTTGCCGGCGACCCGGTAGCCGGGGATGGCCGCCTTGGTGCCGGTGCCCTGCTCGTCGGTGACGACGGACTCCAGCATCTCGGTCAGCGTCTTGGCGGTCGCCTCGCTCACCACCCGGGTCTGTGCGCCGGCCTGGGCCTGGGTGTAGCGGCCGTCGGGGCCGGTGGTGCCCATGACCAGGCTCGGCGCGACCCGCACCCCGCCATTGGCGATGGTGGAGAACACCGAGGTGGCCTGCAGGGCGTTGACCGACAGGCCCTGCCCGAACGGGATGGTGTACTGCTGCGAGCCCTTCCAATCCTCCGGCTTGGCCAGGATGCCGCGGGTCTCGCCGGGGAAGCCGAGGCCGCTGGGCTGGCCGATGCCGAACTTCTGCAGGTAGCCGCCGAGCACCTTGTTGGCCTCGGCCTGGTTCTTGCCCAGGTGTTCGGCGGCCTCGATGGTGCCGATGTTGGAGGACTTGGCGAGCACGCCGGCCAGCGTCAGGTACCAGGTCTCGTGGTCGACGTCGTCGTGGAACACCCGGTCGGAGCGCTGCAGCGTGTTCGGCACGGTGACGTGGGTGTCCCAGGTCGCGGTGCCGGTGTCGAGCACGGCGGCCATGGTCATCAGCTTGGCCGTGGAGCCGGGCTCGTAGGCGTCCTGGACGGCGGCGTTGCCGAGCTGCTCGGGCCGGGCGGTGGACAGCTTGTTCGGGTCGAGGCCGGGCGAGGTGGCCATGGCGAGGATGCGGCCGGTCTTCACGTCCTGGACGACGACGTAGCCCTTCTCCGCCCCGGCGTTGGCGACCTGGTCGGTGATGGCCCGCTGGGCGGCCCACTGGATGTCCTTGTCGACGGTGAGCCGCAGGTCGGTGCCGGGCACCGGGGCGTGCTGGCTGCCGCCGGAGCTGGGCACGATCCGGCCGCCGACCGAGGCGTAGGTGGAGCGTCCGTCGACGCCCGCCAGGTCCTTCTGGAACTGCAGTTCCAGGCCGCCGGTGCCGGTGCCCTCGGCGTTGACGAAGCCCACCAGGTTGCCCGCGAGGTCGCCGGCCGGGTAGACCCGCCGCTTGCTCGGCGAGTAGACGACCCCGGCCAGCGTGTTGGCGCAGGCGGTGTCGACCGAGCTGCGGCCGCCCTTGTCGGCGGGCTTGCCGAGCAGCTGGCGCTGCGCCCGGCAGGCCTTGGTGTCGGCCTGCTTGGCCAGGTTGGCGCGCAGGTCGGAGATCCGGTTCTTGGCCTCCGGGGTCTGCCGGGCGGCGAGCAGCGCGTAGCGGCTCTTGGGGTTCTTCGGGTTGAGGTGGAGCAGCCCGGCGATCTTCTCCTTGGGCAGGTCGAGGATCGGCGCGAGCAGGGCGGCGGCCTGCTCGGGCGCGTCCGGGACGTGGGTGGCCTCGGGGGTGAACAGCGTCGGGTCGGCGGTGATGTCGTACGCGTCCACGGTGGTGGCGAGCACGGTGCCGTCGGAGGCCGTTATCGAGCCGCGCTCCGCGGAGAGCACGACCGGGACGTACTGGTTGGCGCCGGCCTCGGCGGCCAGCGCGTGGGAGTCGAGCAGCTGGAGCTGGACGAGCCGGCCGGCGAACACCGTGAAGACCACGACCAGGGCGATGCCGGCGGCCCGCAGCCGGCGGCGCGGGTCGGCGAGGCGGATCATGCGCGGCTGCGGGCGGGCCGCGGGCCGCTGCGGGCGGCGGGCCGCGGGGCGGGCGGCGCGCGGGTCGCCGCCGCGGCGGGGTGTCTGACGGGCCTGGTCGGCGGAGCGCGGGCGGGGGGCGCGGACGCGGTCGGAGGGGTTGCGGCCGGCCTCGCCGGACCGGGCGGGGCGGGGCGGTCGGCGGTCGCCGGGGCCGTGCGGCCTGCGGGGGGTGCTCATCGGGCGCCCCCGGTACGGGTGGCGGTGGCGGCGGGCGGGGCCGGTGCGATCTGCACGCCGTCGTCGGAGGCGGACGGGCCGGGGCTCGGGCTCGCGCCCGCGTTGGGGTCGGCGGGTGCGCCCGAGGAGGAGGGGGCGGCAGCGGAGGCGGTGTCCTCGGGGCGCTTGACCGGCGGGCTGTCCTGGGCCTGGCCGGGCTTGCCGAGCACGGAGCCGTCGTCCTGCAGGAAGGCCGGGCCACCGCCGGGGACCATGCCCAGTTCGCGGGCGCGGCGGGCGAGGGCGTCCGGGGCGGCGTCGCGGTCGATCTGGGCCTGCAGGCCCTGGCGCTCGTCGGTGAGGTCGGTGGTCTGCTTCTTGAGCCGGGACAGCTCGAAGGAGCCCTCGTTGAGGGCGGTGTTGAGCGCCAGCAGGCCGAGCAGGCCGGCCGAGAGCAGCACCACGATCAGGACGGCGAAGGGGGTCCGTCCGCGGACCGACCGGGACCCGGGCCCGGCGGTGATCCGCCCCCGGCCCGCCTGCCCCGGCAGTGCTCCGCTCCTCCGGGTCCGCCCACCCCGCCCGCCCACGGGCAGCACGGGCCCACCGCCGGCCACCGGCACTGCGCCCTCCCTCTCGCCGTTCCTCGCTCGTTCGTCCACCCGGTCAGCCCCGGGTCGCCCTGATCCTCTCCGCCACGCGCAGCCGGACGGGCGCGGCGCGCCGGTTCTCCTCGATCTCCTCCTCGGTGGCCAGCACCGCCCCGCGGGTGTGCAGCTTCAGCCAGGGCTGGTGCTCCTCGGGTACGAACGGCAGCCCGGGCGGGGCGGTGGAGGTGGCGCCGGCCTGGAAGTACTGCTTCACCAGGCGGTCCTCCAGGGACTGGTAGGACATCACCACGATCCGCCCGCCGACCGCGAGGCGTTCCAGCGCCCCGGGGATGGCCCGGTCGAGCACCTCCAGCTCCCCGTTGACCTCGATCCGCAGGGCCTGGAAGGTGCGCTTGGCCGGGTTGCCGCCGGTGCGCCGGGTCGCCGCCGGGATGGCGTTGCGTACCAACTCCACGAGACGCGCGCTGGTGGTGAACGGTTCCTTCTCCCGTTCGCGGACGATCACCGAGGCGATCTTCCCGGCGAACCGCTCCTCGCCGTACACCTTGAGGATCCGGGCGAGGTCGCCGTGGCTGTAGGTGTTGAGGACCTCGGCGGCGCTCAGGCCGCGGGTCTGGTCCATGCGCATGTCGAGCGGGGCGTCCTGGGCGTAGGCGAAGCCGCGGTCGGCCTCGTCCAGCTGCATGGAGGAGACGCCGAGGTCGAACAGGACGCCCTGGACCTCGCGGATGCCGAGGTCGTCGAGGACGCGCGGGATCTCGTCGTACACGGCGTGCACCAGGGTGGCGCGGTCGCCGAAGGGGGCGAGGCGCTCGGCGGAGAGCTCCAGCGCGACCGGGTCCCGGTCGACGGCGACCAGCCGGGCCTCGGGGAACTGCGTGAGGATCGCCTCGCTGTGGCCGCCGAGGCCGAGCGTGGCGTCCACCACGACCGCGCCGGGGGCGGAGGCCGCCGGGGCCAGTGCGTCCATGCAGCGCTGCAGCATCACCGGGACGTGCCTGGGTGCCGGACTCTCGTTGCTCATTGCGCGGTGGCGCCCTTCCTCGGTGCGGCCGCCCGGGCCCGGACGGCTGGCCCCATTCTCGCCCACCGCCGGGACGCCTCCCGCAGCCGGTCGCGCACGCAGCCCGCGGTCCCCGCCCGCTCGCCTGGGGAAGGGGTGACCGCCCGGCACCGGGGAAGGTGCGCCAGGTGGCACAGGAGCGGGTGGAGGCCGCGGGCTGCGTACGGGTGGCCCCGGCGCCGGCCCGGGGGCGTCGGCGGGGCGTACGGGCAGTGCTCCACTGCGCCGCCAGACTATCGCCCGGGCCGGGCGAGTCAACGCTCCCCGGCGGCGGACCACCCGGGCGGAGGTACGGCTCCTCGCAGGTGGGGGGCGGCGCACCGGGGCGGGGGCGGCCGGGCGCACCGGACGGCCCCGCGCCGGGCAAAACGGGAGCAAGTCCGCAATCCCTCCCGGGCCCGGGCCGCGGCGGGCTATGGACTCGATCACAGCACCGGGCCGCCCTCACCACGGCACTGGAATTCGGATTACCTTCGTCACCATGACAGTGACCCCCGACCGTTCCGCGCCGGACGCCGCTGCCGGCACCGTTTCCGGGATCATCGACCGCTTCGTGGACTCGAACCGCACCTATGCGGTGGACTTCCGCGACGGCGGCATGGACGCCCGCCCCGTGCAGAAGGTCGCCGTGGTGGCGTGCATGGACGCCCGCCTCGACCTGTTCGCCGCGCTCGGCCTCGAACTCGGCGACGCCCACATCATCCGCAACGCGGGCGGTGTCGTCACCGACGACACGATCCGCTCGCTCACCATCAGCCAGCGTGCCCTGGGCACCCGCTCGGTGGTGCTGATCCACCACACCGGCTGCGGTCTGCTCGGCCTGACCGAGGACTTCCGCCGCGAGCTGGAGCTGGAGGTCGGCCAGCGCCCGCAGTGGGCGGTGGAGGCCTTCGTGGACCTGGACGGCGACGTCCGCCAGTCGATGGAGCGCGTGCGCACCTCGCCGTTCCTGCCGAACAAGGACGACATCCGCGGCTTCGTGTTCGACGTCCACACCGGTCTGCTCCGCGAGATCGTCTGAGACCTCCGAGTCCGCGTTCGCCCCGGCCGGGGCGAACGGCCGCCACCGACCCGGCCAGCGCCGTCCGGGTCCCACCTCGCCCCGGGGTGGCCGGTGTCGTGCCGGGACGAACCGGGACACTGCACGCGTGTCGCCCGTGCGAGTGACTTCCGGCCGCCCGACAGGGAAGAATGCCGGTGCAGGCCCGGCCCCGTTCCACCTGGGGCGGCCTTGCCGCACGCCCACCGCCCGTGCCACTCCCTCGACGGAACCGCACGCCCGCCCGGGCGGCGCCATCTTGGTGGGCCGGCGTCCACCGCCGGCACAAGCGGTCCACATGGGAGCGAACGGGTGACGACCTACAACACGCAGGACACGGCGGGTGCGACCCGCTCCGACGGCTTCGCGGCGCGCAGGCCCGCAGGCCTGGGGGAGCTGAGCGCGGTGGCCGAGCGGATCCGCGCGTCGGTGGAGAGCGTCATCGAGGGCAAGCCCGAGGCCGTCCGGATCGCCCTGACCGTGCTGCTGGCCGAGGGCCACCTGCTGCTGGAGGACGTGCCCGGCGTCGGCAAGACCATGCTCGCCAAGGCGCTGGCCCGGTCGGTGGACTGCACGGTGCGCCGCATCCAGTTCACCCCGGACCTGCTGCCCTCCGACGTGACCGGCACCAACGTCTTCGACCAGAACCAGCGGGACTTCGAGTTCCGGCCGGGCGCGATCTTCGCGCAGATCGTGGTCGGCGACGAGATCAACCGCGCCTCGCCGAAGACCCAGTCGGCGCTGCTGGAGTCGATGGAGGAGCGCCAGGTCACCATCGACGGCACCAGCTACGAGCTGCCCTCTCCGTTCATGGTGGTGGCGACCCAGAACCCGGTCGAGATGGAGGGCACCTACCCGCTGCCCGAGGCGCAGCGCGACCGCTTCATGGCCCGGGTGTCGATCGGCTACCCCAGCCCGGACGCCGAGTTCGCCATGCTCGACGTGCACGCCGGCGCCAACCCGCTGGACGACCTGCAGCCGGTCGCGCACGCCCACGACATCCTCAAGCTGATCGACCTGGTCCGCACGGTGCACGTGGCGGACGCGGTCCGCCGCTACGCGGTCGAACTGGTCGCCGCCACCCGCAACCACCCGGAGCTGCGGCTCGGCGCCTCGCCGCGGGCCACCCTGCACCTGGTGCGCGCGGCCCGCGCCTCGGCCGCCCTGGACGGGCGCGACTACGTGGTGCCGGACGACATCCAGGCGCTGGCCGTCCCGGTGCTGGCGCACCGCCTGCTGCCGACCGCGGAGAGCCGGCTCAGCCGCCGCAGCTCCGAGCAGGTCGTGCTCGACCTGGTCGCCAGGATGCCGATCCCCCGTCCTCAGGGGCGCGGCTGACGTGGCCGCCGGCGAGAACCCTCCGCCGCCGGCCGGGCAGACCCCGCACGGCCTGCGGTCGGGGCTGCACGGCCTGACCACCCGGGGGCGTTCGTTCCTCGCCGCCGGGATCACCGCCTCTCTGTGCGCGTACGTCTTCGGGCAGGACGCGCTGCTGCGGGTCGGGGTGCTGCTGGCGGCGCTGCCGCTGGCGGCGGCCCTGGTGCTGCTGCGCACCCGCTACCGGGTGGCGGGCGGCCGGCGGCTCACCCCGCACCGGACCCCGGCCGGCCACGAGGCCCGGGTGCACCTGCGGCTGGACAACGTCTCCCGGGTGCCCACCGGCGTGCTGCTGCTGGAGGACAAGGTCCCGTACATGCTGGGCCCGCGGCCGCGGTTCGTGCTGGACCGGGTGGAGCCGCACGGGTACCGCGAGGTCTCCTACCGGGTCCGCTCCGACCTGCGCGGCCGCTACCCGCTGGGGCCGCTGCAGCTGCGGCTGGCCGACCCGTTCGGGATGTGCGAGCTGACCCGTTCCTTCAACGCCTCCGACACGCTCACCGTGGTGCCGCAGGTGCAGCAGCTGCCGCCGGTGCGGCTGCCGGGCGAGCGGGCCGGGCACGGCGACACCAACGCCAGGGCGCTGGCCCTGGCCGGTGACGACGACGTGATCCCGCGCGAGTACCGGCACGGCGACGACCTGCGCCGGGTGCACTGGAAGTCCACCGCGCGCTACGGCGAGCTGATGGTCCGCCGCGAGGAGCAGCCGCTGCAGGCGCACGCCGCGGTGCTGCTGGACACCCGGGAGATCGCGCACCGCGGCAGCGGTCCCGGCTCGTCCTTCGAGTGGGCGGTGTCCTGCGCCGCGTCCGTCGGCATCCACCTGATCGAGCGCGGCTACCGGACGCGCCTGATCACCGACACCGGCCGCTGCGTGCCCTCCTCGGGCAGTTCCTCGCCGACCACCCCGGTCGAGGCGAGCGGGCTGCTGCTGGACGAGCTGGCCGTCGTCGAGCACTCCGACGGCGGCGGGCTGGCCCGCGCCGAGGAGGTGCTGCGCAGCGGCGAGGGCCTGCTGGTGGCGATCGTCGGCAGTCTCGACGAGGAGCAGCTGGAGCGGCTGTGCTCGCTGCGCCGCCGGGCGGCCGGCGCGGTGGTGTTCCTGCTCGACACCGCCACCTGGGCGGGCCTGCGGCACCTGCTGCCGGACACCGCCGACAGCACGTTCGAGGAGCAGCAGAAGCTGCTCGGCCGGGCCGGCTGGACGGTGGTGCCGGTGAAGGCCGGAGCCTCACTGCCCGAGCTGTGGCGTACGGCCGACCGCACCGAGCAGTCGGGCCCCTACCGAGACGAGGTCGGCGCGTGACCACCCGGGCCAGGTTGACGATCTGCGCGGCAACGGCGACCGCGCTCACCGCGATGTGCCTGCTGCCGCTGCTCACCACGCACGGGTGGGCGGGGCACGCGCTCCTGATGATCATGGTCGCGGCCGGCGCGGGCTCCGGGCTGCGCCGCCTGGCGGTGGCGGGCTGGGCGGTCACGCCGGTGCAGCTGCTGGTCGTGCTGTACGTCCTGATGCTCACCTCGGTGCGCAGCTCGATGGCCTGGGGCCTGCTGCCGGGCGGCCGGGCGCTGGACGCGCTGGGCGGCCGTCTGGGCCAGGCCGGGACCGACCTCGCCCAGTACTCGGTGCCCGCCCCGGACACGCCGGGGCTGCGGCTGGTGCTGGTCGGCTCGGTCGCGCTGATCGCGGTGCTGGTGGACGCCCTCGCGGTGACCCACCGGCGGGCGGCGGCGGCCGGTCTGCCGCTGCTGGCGCTGTACTCGGTGGGCTGCGGCCTGTCGGGCCTGGGGTCCGGGGCGTGGATCTGGTTCCTCCCGGCGGCCGGCGGCTACCTGCTGCTGCTGCGCGCCGAGGGCCAGGACCGGCTGTCGCGCTGGGGCCGGGTGTTCAGCGGCACCGGCAAGGCCACCAACTCGCCGCCGGTGCACAGCGGGCACCGGGTGGGCGTGGCGGCGCTGGTGCTGGCGCTCGCGGTGCCGGCGTTCCTGCCGCAGGCGGGGCTCGGGCTGGTGGGCGGTCTGGCCGGCAGCGGCGGCTCCGGGTCCGGCATCGGCAGGGGCGGGCAGGTGACCTCGCTCAACCCGGTGGTGGCGCTCACCGAGAGCCTGCACCGGACGGATCCGGTGCCGCTGCTGCAGTACCGCACCAATGCCAGCACGGTCGGCGAGATGTACCTGCGGATCGGCGCGCTGGACGAGTTCAACGGCGTGGACTGGCGGTTCTCGCAGCAGAAGCTGCAGCAGCGCCCGGACCCGCTGCCGAAGCTCGAGGGGCTCTCGCCCGCGGTCGCGATCTCGCAGGCCGAGACCGACGTGTCGATCTCGGAGAACCTGCGCACCGACTGGCTGCCGATGCCGTACCCGGCGTCCCGGGTGTCGGTGCCGGGCTCCTGGCGGTACGAGCCGGAGACCCGCGCCCTGGTGGGTGCGGACGGGCAGAAGACCGACGGCGTGAAGTACTCGGTGAGCAGCCTGCAGGTGGAGGCCACCGCCGAGCAGCTGCGCTCGGCAGGCCCGGTGCCGGCCGACCTGCCGGCCAAGTACCTGCAGCTGCCGCAGACGCTGCCGGCCGAGGTGTCGAAAACGGCCCGGACGGTCACGGCGGGCAAGGACACCGCCTTCGACCGGGCGGTGGCCCTGCAGGAGTGGTTCACCTCCTCGGAGTTCCACTACGACACGGACATCGAGGCGGGCACCGGCAACACCGCGATCCTGAAGTTCCTGCAGGACCGCCGGGGCTTCTGCGTGCACTTCGCGTCGACCATGGCGGCGATGGCCCGCTCGCTGGGCATCCCGGCGCGGGTGGCGATCGGCTTCACGCCAGGCAGCTCCAACGACGGCAAGGTGTACGTCGTGCGGTCGACGAACTACCACGCGTGGCCGGAGCTGTACTTCGCCGGCACCGGCTGGGTGCGCTTCGAGCCGACCCCGGCGGCCGGCCAGGGCGCGATCGTGCCGAGCTACACCCGCGAGCAGGTGGAGCCCTCCCCCGGCGCGACCACCGCGCAGCCCGGCGACGTGCCGAGCGACGCGGCCTCGGCGGCGCCGGGTGCGACGAACAGCTGCGGCGGCGGGCACCGCATCGAGGACTGCGGGGAGCAGCAGACCGCGGCCGACCAGGCCGTCGGCAACGAGCCCTGGTGGCAGTCCTGGCGGGCGCTGGCGACGTTCTCGGTGGTCGGTCTCGCACTGCTGCTGCTCGCCGTGCCGGCGCTCTGGCGGGCGCGGCTGCGGCGGCGCCGGCTGGGCTCCGGGCGGCACCTGCCGGGCTCCGACCGGATCGGGCTCACCGACGAGCAGGTCCTCGCGGCCTGGCAGGAGCTGGTCGACTCGGCCTGGGACCTCGGCATCCCGCCGGACGACGCCAGCACGCCGCGCCGCACGGTGGCGCGGATCGCCGAGATCGGCTCGCTGGACCCGGACGCGCGGGCGGCGGCCGGCCGGGTGGCCCTGGCCACCGAGCAGGTGCTGTACGCCCGGGAGACGGGCCCGCTGTCGCCGCTCGGGGCGGACGTCCGGGCGACCCGGGAGGCGCTGAGCGCCTCGGTCGGCCGCTACGGGCGGGCCCGGGCGGTGCTGCTGCCGCCATCCACGGCACGGCTGTGGTGGCGGGCCACCGAGCGGGTGTCGGCCGCCCGGGAGGCCGTCGGCGAGCGCTGGGACCGGCTGGCGCAGCCCGTCCGCCGGGCCGTCCGCAAGGCACTGCGCCGGCCGCCCGCGGACGGCGGGTAGCCGCGCGGGGCCGCCGGGAAGGCGAACCGCCGGGGGCGGGCAGTTCGGTGAACTGCCCGCCCCCGGCGGTTGTGTCTGCTGCTGTTGTGTCGGCTCGGGTCCTAGAGGCCGTCGTGCTCGTCGCGACGGCGTTGCCAGCGCTGTTCCATCCGGTCCATCACGTTCGCCTTGCGGCGGGGAGCGGGGGATGCCTTGGCGCCCGATCCGTGCCCGAGGGCACCGCGCCGCCAACCGGTCACGGCAAGGACCGCGCAGCCAAGCATCACCAGGAAACCGATCACGCTCACCCAGATCAGTTGGGCGACCATGCCTCCCATGAGGAGGCCTATGCCGGCCACGAACCCTGCGGCGGCCAGGTAGACCCTCCGACGGGTGTAGGTGCGCAGCCCGGTTCCCTCAAGCGCTGACGCGAATTTGGGATCTTCGGCGTACAGCGCTCGCTCCATCTGCTCGAGCAGTCGCTGCTCGTGCTCCGAGAGCGGCACGGAGTCCTCCTACTCGTCGGTCGCGGGGCGACCGGTCCGCCACCCCTGGGCCTGATCCTGTGTGGTCCATATGCCCCAGGCGTTCGGGTGTCATGCTTTCCGGCTTTACCCAGATCATACGGTCCGCAGGCGCTGTTCGGGGTGGTGGTGGACACGTGCCATCGGCCACTTCGGTGCGGTCCTGCACCGGTGCCAACGCCGCGGCGGCCGCACAAGTGCCCGGGTGGTCGGAATCGGTGCAGTCCAGGGCCGCCGCTGCGGCCCCGGACCGGATCAGACCAGAGCGGCGAGCAGGTGCAGCTGGGTGGCGACGGCGTGGAAGGCGGGCTGCTCGGCGGCGGCCTGCTCCAGCTTCAGCAGGGCGTCCATGGCGCCGGGCTCGGTGTCGACGAGCACGCCGGGGACGAGGTCGGCGAAGACCCGTACGCCGTGCACGGAGCGCACCTGGAGGCCGGCCGCGGCGGCCAGGGCGGCGAGCTCGTCGCCGGTGAAGCGGCGCGGCATGGGGTCGCCGGTGCCCCAGCGGCCGTCCTCGGCGTCGAGCACGGTGCGGGCCTCGGCGAAGTGGCCGGCCAGGGCGCGGGCGAGCACCGCGCCGTTGCGGTTGGCGGCGAGCAGGCTGACCAGGCCGCCCTTGCGGAGCGTCCCGGTGAGGTTGCCGAGCGCCTCGGCCGGGTCGTCGACGACCTCCAGCACGCCGTGGCAGAGCACCACGTCGGCGGAGCCGCCCTCGACGACCTCGGGCAGGGTCTGGGTGTCGCCCTGGACCGCGCGGACGAGGTCGGTGACACCGGCCTCGGCGGCGCGGCGCTCCAGGGCGAACAGGGCGTCGGGGCTGGGGTCGACCACGGTGACGCGGTGGCCGAGCCGGGCGACGGGCACGGCGAAGTTGCCGGTGCCGCCGCCCGTGTCGAGGACGTCCAGCACCGGCCGGTCGAGCTCCGCCGCGCGCTGCTCCAGCGCTGCGCACAGCACCTCCCAGACCACAGCGGTACGCAGGGCACTGCGGGGACGCGTCGGGTACACGGCGGGGCTCCTCGGTACTGGGGTGGATCACCGAACGCCACCACCTTAGACCGCCCGGCGACAGGGCCCGCGGCGTCGCGTGCCGACGGCTCTCTCCCTCCTTGCCCGCCACCGGGCAGGAGGGGCCCATCTTGCCCCGCGCTCCCTGCCGCCGGCCGATCCTGGGCCCTGCACAGCCCGCCGACGGCGCCCTCGGCACGCACTGCCGGGCGGGGCGGCGGCCGGTCAGTCCCCGCCGAGCGGTAAGGGCTGCTGGGGGAGGGACGGGTGGAGGTCGAGCAGGCGCTCCACGATGCGCAGGTACAGGCCGGTGTTCCGGATCAGGTCGTCGGCGTCCCGGGCGCCGGCGGCACTGCGGATGCCCGCCTCGGCCGCCGCCCGGCGGCTTGCGCCGGCGGCGAAGTAGGAGGCCCACTCGGCGAGTTCGGGGGCGACCTGGGGCAGCAGCTCCCAGGCGCTGCGGATCGCCTGCCGGCGGCGCGGGTTGCGGTCGGGGCGGCCGCGGACGGCCAGCACCGCCGCGGTGGTGCGCAGTGCGGCCAGGTGCGCGGTGGCGTAGCGCTCCAGCGGGTCCGGCATGCTGCGGGCGGCGGTCAGGGTGCGGTGGGCCTGGCGGAGCAGGTCGAGGGCGGCGGGCGGGGCGGCGGCGCGGCGCACCACCGGGTGCACGTCGGCGGCGCGGTTGCGGTCCACGGGCAGGGTGTCGGCGACAGGGTGGCGGGTGACGCGCTCGGGGCGGCTGATGGTCATGGTCTCCCCCGGTCCGATGCGGGTGCCCGGGCCGGGCGGCCCGCGCCCCTCCAGCGTGGCAACCGCCACTGACAATCCCGGGTGCGAACGGCCCTGTGACGGATCGGGTGGGGCCGGTGCGGCCGGGCGGGCAGGCAGGACACGCGGGGGGCGGGGAGCGGCGGGGGCGGCAGGCCGCGGCCGGAGCGGCTCCCCCGTGCCGCCCGGCCGGGCGCTGCCGCCCCGCACGTCCGCCGGAGGCCGTTCCCCCGGCCCCCGGTCCTCCCCCGGCCGGGCCGCCCCCCGGACCGCGCTCCGCCGCCCCGTGTCGGCGGTGCGCGGCCCCGATCGGCCCGTACGCACGACCGGGCCTGGCCCGCCGGTCCCCCACTGGCGGCGGTCGGCCCCGGTCGTTCCCGGACGGTGCCTCGCAGCGGCTCCGTCCGGTGTCCACCACTCTGTCGTCCCCGCAGGTCACCGACCATCCGTCGGCGTACTCATTCGCGGATCTGAGTATCCGTACTCAGATCGCCGGCGACCGCGGCCGCGGGAACCGGCAGGGCGCCCGCTGCGTCCTTGGACCACCGGTACGGTACGTCCCGACCGCCCGGTGTCGGGCGGCCTGCCGGAGGGGAGCAGAGTTGAGCATCATCCCGTTGGTCTTCACGAGCGGCTGGGCGAGCGGTGTCAACGCCTATGCCGTGGTGCTGTTGCTCGGCCTGTTCGGCCGGTTCGGCGGCGCCGAGTCGGTGCCGCCCGCGCTGGAGCGCACGGACGTGCTGATCGCCGCCGGGGTGCTGTTCCTCTGCGAGGCGGTGGCCGACAAGATCCCGTACGTGGACTCGGTGTGGGACGCGGTGCACACCGTGATCCGCCCGGCCGCGGGCACGGTGGTCGGCGTGCTGCTGGCGAGCAACGACCCGGGCTCGCTGAGCGAGATCGCGGCGGGCGCACTCGGCGGTACGACGGCGCTGGTCAGCCACGGCATCAAGGCCTCGCTGCGGATGGCCGTCAACACCTCGCCGGAGCCCGCCTCCAACATCGTGGTCAGTGTGCTGGAGGACCTCTCGGTGGCCGGCCTGGTCACCCTGGCGATCTTCCACCCGTGGGTGGCGGCCTCCGGCGCCGCGGTGCTGCTGGTGCTCGGCGTGCTGCTGGTCTGGTTCGCGGTCTCCCGCATCCGCCGCTTCCTGCAGCGCCGCCGCGAGCGCAAGGCCGCCCGCGCGGCAGCCGTCCAGCCGCAGTACTGACCGGGCAGGGGTGCCCCGGGTGGCAGCCCCCGAGTGACCTGCGCGGGCTCGCCCGTAGACTCGGCGCCCATGGCACGGATCGTCATCATCGGCGCAGGCATGGCCGGGCTCGCCGCAGCGTCCAGGCTCGGGACCCTCGGGCACCGGGTGACGGTCTGCGAGGCCGCGCAGACGTACGGCGGCATGGTCGGCCGGTACGAGCGGGACGGCTTCGCCTTCGACACCGGGCCGGGCCTGCTCAACCTGCCGGCGGTCTACCGCGACCTGGCGCTGAAGACCGGCAGGGAGCCGCTGGAGGAGCTGGTCGACCTCGTCCCGGTGGACCCGGAGAGCCGGCACCTCTTCCCGGACGGCACCGATCTGGTGCTGCCCAACGCCTCCCGCGGCGGCGTCGCCAAGGCCCTGGACGAGGCCTTCGGCGCCGGCTCGGGCGAGCGCTGGGGCGAGGTGATGAACCGCGGCCGCGCCGTCTGGGAGGCCACCCGCCGCCCGCTGATGGAGGAGCCGCTGCCCGAGGGTCGCCTCACCGACCCGTACCCGCGGCCGCCGCGGCGCGGCCCCGCCAAGTGGCTGCCGCGCGGCTCGTACAGCCTCGCCGACGTGGCCCGGCGCGAACTCGGCGGCCACCCCGGGCTGACGGCGCTGCTCACCGAGTACGCCACCCGCTTCGGCCTGGACCTCGACGCCCCGGCGGGGGCGACCGTGCTGCCGTACATGGAGCAGTCCTTCGGCGTCTGGTACGTCCGCGGCGGCATCCGGGCGCTGGCCGACGCGGTGTTCCGCCGCTGCGAGCAGCGCCGGGTGGATTTCCGCTTCGGCACCCGGGTGGCCGAGGTGCTGACCGAGGACGGCCGGGCCTGCGGGGTGCTCACCGCCGACGGCGAGCGGATCGGGGCCGACCTGGTGCTCTCCTCCTCCGCCGACCCGGGCCTCGGGTGGGAGAAGCCGGGCAGCGGGCTCGGCCGGGTGACGGTGCTGCTGGCACTGCGCGGCGGACGGCCCGAGGGCACCGTGCACCGCACGGTGGTGCACGCCGCGGGCGCGAGCTGGGAGACGGACGCACTGATCCACGAGGAGAGCGTCCCCGAGGGCCCGACCGTGCAGGTGCTGCGGCCGGACGACCCGGCCCTGGTGCCGGACGCCGGGCACGAGGCGGTCACCCTCACCGTCACCTGCGGGGTGCGGGAGGGCGACGACCTGGACGCCTACGCGGGCCACCTGCTGGACCACCTCGCCGAGTCCGGGCTGGACCTGCGGGAACGGGTGCTGTGGCGGGAGGTGCGGTCCACCCCGTGGGTGCCCGTGCCCTCACTGGCGGGTGGCACCCTCAACCCGCCGAACGAGTCCGGCGTCCCGGGCCTGTACCGGATCGGCGGCGGCGCCCACCCCGGTGGCGGGCTCGCCCGGGTCGGCATGTCCGCCTCGATCACCGCCGGGCTGATCGGCCCGGCCTGACGCTCAGCCCTGCTGCTGGTAGTCCCAGGTCTGCTGCTGGTGGTGGCCCTGCTGCTGCGGGACGACCGGCTGCTGTTGCTGCTGCTGGTACTCCCAGCCCTGCTGGTAGTAGTAGCCCTGCTGCTGGGCCTGCTGCGCCTGCTGGGCGGCGAACTGCTGCGCGGCGTACGGGTCCTGCTGGTACTGGGCGTAGGCGGCCTGCTGGGCGTACTGGTCCTGCTGCTGGTACTGGGCGTGGGCGGCCTGCTGCTGCGCCGCCCACTGCTGGTCCCAGCCGTAGCCGTAGCCGGCCTGCTGCTGGCCGTACGCGTCCTGGTAGGCGGGCTGCTGCGGGACGGCCTGCTGGGTCCAGGCCTGCTGCTCCTGCTGGTGGTACACCTGCTGCTCGGCGTACACGCCGTCGTCGGCGATCTCCTCGACCTCGGCGTACGCGGCGCCCAGCAGGTCGGGCTCGACCGGGCCGACCTCACCGACGGTCGACGGCTCGGGCACGGCGACCGCCGCGGCACCGGCCGCACCGCCGGTGGCGGCGCCGAGCAGGGGGACACGGGCCAGCGGGCCGGGCAGCGTCCCGTCCGGCCGGCGCAGCGACCAGCCGGCGACGAAACCGCGCTTCACCGAGGTGGTGACGAAGAACTGGCCGGCCGCGAAGGCGGCCGCGCCGGCGCCGATGACCAGCACCGACTGCAGCCGCATGCCGGAGACCACGGTGAGGAAACCGGCCAGGGCGACACCGCGCCACACCACCGGGGCACGGTTCTGCAGCAGCAGCTCGGCGATCAGCCAGAGTGCGACGACCGCGAGGGCGGCGTACAGCAGCAGGTATCCGATGCCCATCCGCTACCTCCAGTCGTGCCCCGGCCGTGCGGCGACTGTACAGGCTCCGGGCGAACACCACCGCATCCGCGACAGCCCCGGATTCAGCGCTGGTGCAGGCCCAGGTTCTGGTAGATCTCCAGGGTCGAGGTGGAGTGGTTGAGGGTGATGAAGTGCAGGCCCGGAGCGCCCTCGGCGAGCAGCCGCTCGGACATCGCGGTGGCGTGCTCGATGCCCACCGCCCGCACCGCCTCCGGGTCGTCGGCGACGGCCAGGAAGCGCGCCTTCAGCTCCTCGGGGAAGTCCGAGCCGGACAGCTGCGGGAAGCGCTCCAGCTGCCGGATGTTGGTGACCGGCATGATCTCCGGGATGATCGGCGTCACGCAGCCGACCGCGGCGACCCGGTCGCGCAACCGCAGGTAGTCCTCCACCTCGAAGAACATCTGCGTGATCGCGTAGTCGGCGCCGGCCCGGCACTTGGCGACGAAGTGCCGGATGTCGTCGTCCCAGTTCTCCGAACGCGGGTGCATCTGCGGGAAGGCGGCCACGCCCACGCAGAAGTCGCCGATGCCCTTGATCAGCTCCACCAGCTCGTAGGCGTAGGTGACGCCGTCGGGGTGGCGGACCCACGCGCCCATCGGGTCGCCGGGCGGGTCGCCGCGCACGGCGAGGACGTTGCGCACGCCCGCGTCGGCGTACTGGCCGATGATGTTGCGCAGCTCGGCCACGGAGTGGTCGACGGCGGTCAGGTGCGCGACCGGCGTCAGCGTGGTCTCGGTGGCGATCCGGCCGACCATGTTGACCGTCCGGCCGCGCGAGGAGCCCCCGGCGCCGTAGGTCATGCAGACGAAGTTGGGGTCGAGCGCCTCGACGCGGCGGATCGCATCCCACAGGCGGCGCTCGGCGGCCTCGTTGCGCGGCGGCATGAACTCGAACGAGAACGACCGGTCGCCGGCCGCCAGCAGGTCCCGGACGGTCTGCGCGCGGTCGGTCCGGGTGGAGGGGATGCCGAGTGCCATGCTGGCAGGCTATCGGTCCGCCGCGGAGCGTGACCAAACGCAGTCCACTGAATGAGATACGCACGTGGGACACGGGGTGACGCAGGTCATCCGGCCGCAGCAGAGGCGGGGGCCGGCGCACCGATTCGGAGGCCCCACCGCCGCCGGATAGGCTGATTGTCAGCCCAGCGACCCGGAGTACACCGTGCCCTCCCCCACCAGCCTGCCGGCCAACCCGATCGACCGGGAGGCCGTGCGCGAGCGCGTCAACCACGCCCTCGCCGCGTTCATGGACGGCCGGAGCGCCCTGCTCGCCGGCATCTCCCCCCAGCTCGGGCCGGTCTCCGAAGCACTGCGCGACTTCCTCCTCGACGGCGGCAAGCGGCTGCGCCCCGCCTTCTGCTACTGGGGCTGGCGCGGAGCCGGCGGCCCCGCCGACCACCCCGGCATCGCCAACGCAGCCGCCGCCCTCGAACTCCTCCAGGCCAGCGCCCTCGTCCACGACGACCTGATGGACCGCAGCGACACCCGCCGCGGGCTGCCCTCCGTGCACCGCCGCTTCGAGGCCGTGCACCGCGAGCACGGCTGGCGCGGCGACCGCGAGCAGTACGGCGCCAGCGCGGCCGTGCTCCTCGGCGACCTGCTGCTCATCTGGTGCGACGAACTCTTCCAGTCCTCCGGGCTGCCCGACGAGGCCGTCCGCGCCGCCAAGCCCGTCTTCGACCTCATGCGGACCGAAGTGATGGTCGGCCAGTACCTCGACGTCCTGGAGCCCGTCGCCGGCGACTCCGCCGACGACGGCGCCCTCGACCGGGCGCAGACCGTCCTCCACTACAAGTCCGCGAAGTACACCATCGAACGGCCGCTGCAGACCGGCGCCCTGCTCGCCGGCGCCGGACCGGAACTCGTCGAGGCCTACAGCGCGTTCGGGCTGCCGCTCGGCGAGGCCTTCCAGCTCCGCGACGACCTCCTCGGCGTCTTCGGCGACCCCGCCGTCACCGGCAAGCCCGCCGGGGACGACCTCCGCGAGGGCAAGCGCACCCTCCTCGTCGCCCACGCCATGCGGGGCCTCTCCCCCGCCGACGCCCGGCACCTCGACGAACGCCTCGGCGCGGCCGACCTGGCCCCCGAGGAGATCCCCGTCCTGCGGGCGCTGGTGGAGCGCAGCGGAGCCGCCGACCGCGTCGAGGCGCGCATCGACGAACTCGTCCACCAGTCCCTCACCGCCCTCGACGCCGCCCCCCTCGCCGACGGCCCCGCCCGCCCCACCCTCCTCGCCCTCGCCGAAGCCGCCACCGTCCGGAAGCACTGACCCGGAGAGCTCGATCAGGGGCGCGGGGAACTGCGCAGTCCGGGCTGGGCCCACCGAGCCAGAACGGCAAACCACAAGAAGGGGCGCGGGGAACTGCGCAATTCGGATGCGGGTCGTCGTACGGAAACCGGCTCGGCCCGTACCGTCGTGATGCCCGCTCTCGGACTGCGCAGTTCCCCGCACCCCTGACGGGCCGGCTTGGCCCTCAGGCGTTGCGGAGGCGGCGGGCCAGGGAGGCGGCTGCTGCGCCCGGGTCTTCGGCGGCGGTGATGGCGCGGACGACGACGATCCGCCGGGCGCCGGCCGCGAGGACCTCGTCGAGGTTGGTCTCGTCGATGCCGCCGATGGCGAACCACGGACGGTCCGTCACGGCCTTGGCCGCGTAGGAGACCAGGCCGAGGCCGGGTGCGGGCCGGCCGGGCTTGGTGGGGGTGGGCCAGACCGGGCCGGTGCAGAAGTAGTCGACGCCCGGTTCGGCGATCGCGGCGTCGACCTCCGCCTCGGCGTGGCAGGACCGTCCGATCACGACCCCTTCACCGAGGATCGCGCGGGCGGCCGGCACCGGCAGGTCGTCCTGCCCGAGGTGCAGCACCTGCGGCCGTGCGGCGTGCGCGACGTCGGCCCGGTCGTTGACGGCGAAGAGCTTGCCGTGGCGGCGGGCGGCGTCGGCGAAGACCTCCAGGTACTCGAGTTCCTGGCGGGCCTCCAGACCCTTGTCGCGGAGCTGGACGATGTCCACGCCGCCCGCGAGCACCGCGTCGAGGAACGCGGGCAGGTCGCCCTGCTCGCGCCGGGCGTCGGTGCACAGGTACAGCCGGGCGTCCGCCAGGAGCTCGCGCGGGTCGGCCATCAGAGCGCCATCGCCTGGGCGCGGCGCTTGACCTCGGTGGCGCGGTTCTCGTGCAGGGCCTGGATGGGGCTGCCGGGCAGCGACGGGTCCTCGGTGAAGAGCCACTCGAGGATCTCCTCGTCGTTGAAGCCGGAGTCCCGCAGCACGGTCAGGGTGCCGACGAGGTGCTTCACCGGGCCGTCGGGGGTGATGAAGGCCGCGGGCACCTGCAGCGACTTGTTCTCCCCGCGGCGGACGGCCAGCAGGGTGTTGGACTTCACCATGTTGCGGACCTCGGTGACCTGCACCCCCCACAGCTCGGAGATGTCGGGCAGGTACATCCAGGCCGGGACCAGGGCGTCAATCTTGGGATCGATCTCACTCACGGCACCAGACTGCCACCTGCCGGGCCCCGCGTGCACGCAGCCCGCACCGGGCGCGGGTGACCGATGACGGATCGTGACCGGACGGCCGCCGGGCGTCGGGGGCCGGGCGCCGGGTCAGGCGGCGGCGGACTTGAGTTGCACCTCGGGGTCGGCCGCGCGGGCCGGGTCGAGCACGGTGCCCTTGTCGATGAGCCGCTTGGCCTGGTTGAGGTCGCGCGGCCGGTCGACGGCGAGCAGGGCGGTGAGGGCGCCGTCGCGCAGCCACAGCACCGACCAGGTGGGGTCGTCGGGCGTGCCGCGCCACAGGAGTTCGTCGGCGTCGCCGTGCCGCCCGGCGTACTGGACCATGCGGCCGAACTGCTCGGACCAGAAGTACGGCACCGGGTCGTACGCGGCGTCGGAACCGAGCAGCGAGGCGGCGGCCGCGGCTCCGGAGTGCAGGGCGTGGTCCCAGTGCTGGACGGTGAGCCGGGTGCCGGAGCGGGCGGAGGGGTAGGAGACGCAGTCGCCGGCGGCCCAGACGCCGGGGGCGGTGGTGCGCAGCCGTTCGTCGGCGAGGACGGCGCCGTTCGTGTCGAGGGCGACGCCGGAGCCGGCCAGCCAGCCGGTGGCGGGGCGGGCGCCGATGCCGACGACGACGTGGTCGGCCGGGACGTGGCTGCCGTCGGCGAGCAGCAGGCCGCCGGGCTCGACGGCGGCGACGCCGGTGCCGCAGCGCAGGTCGATGCCGGCGTCCGCGTACCAGCGGGCCATCAGCGCGCCGAGTTCGGCGGGCAGGGCGCCGGGCAGCGGGGCGGGCCCGGCCTCCACGACGGTGACGCGGCAGCCGAGCCGACGGGCGACGGTGGCGGTCTCGGCGCCGATCCAGCCGGCGCCGACCAGGGCGATCCGGGTGCCGGGGGTGAGGTCGGCGCGCAGCGCGAGGGCGTCGTCGACGGTGCGCAGCAGCCGGGCGCCGGCCGCGCCGGGCAGTTCGACGGCCTCGGCGCCGGTGGCAACGACCAGGGCGTCGTGGTCGAGCGGGCCGGCGTCTGTGTGCAGGACGCCCGGTTCGAGGCCGGTGGCGCGGCGGCCGAGGAGCAGCTCGACGCCGAGGTCCTCCCAGTCGATGTCGAAGGCGGTGCTGTCGGTCTTGCCGAGCAGGACGTCCTTGGACAGCGGCGGCCGGTCGTAGGGGCGGTGCGGCTCGTCGCCGACCAGGGCCACCCGGCCGCCGAATCCCCCCTGCCGCAGTGCGAGCGCGCACTGCGCGCCGGCCATGCCGGTGCCGACGACGACGACCCGGTCCGTGCTGTTCAGCTCTGCCACGGCGGCCACCCTATCGGCCGGGGTGTCCAGCCCGTGTACGCCCTTTCGGGGTGGGCGACACCCGGCGTTATGGTGGGTGCACACCACACGGGAGCCCGGTGCACCGGGCTGAGAGGCGGGCTGGAGCGGCCTGCGACCGTCCGAACCTGATCCGGGTCATGCCGGCGAAGGGAGAATCAGCGACGTGGCACGGTCCCATTCCGACGTGCTGGTGGTCGGCGGCGGCATCATCGGGCTCGGCGTCGCCTGGCGGGCGGCGCAGCGCGGCCTGTCGGTGGCGCTGGTCGATCCCGCCCCGGGCGGCGGTGCGGCGCAGGTCGCCGCGGGCATGCTGGCGCCGGTCACCGAGTTGCAGTACGGCGAGGAGCCGCTGCTGCGCCTGGGGATGGCGTCGAACGAGCGGTACGAGGCGTTCGCCGCCGAGCTGACCGAGGCGACGGGCCTGGACACCGGGTACCGGCGGACGGGCACGCTCGCGGTGGCGCTGGACGCGGACGACCGCGAGGAACTGCGCGAACTGCACGCCTTCCAGGGCCGGCTGGGCCTGGACTCGCAGTGGCTGACCGGGCGGGAGTGCCGCCGACTTGAGCCGATGCTGGCTCCGGGCGTCCGGGGCGGGCTGCTGGTCACCGGGGACCACCAGGTCGACGGCCGGCGCCTGGCCCGCGCCCTGGTCGCGGCCTGCGAGCGGGCCGGGGTGGTGCTGCACCGGGCGAGCGCCGGGGAACTGCTGGTCGAGGACGGCCGGGCGGCGGGCGTGCGCACCGACGGCGGCGAGGAGCTCGCGGGCGACAGGGTGGTGCTGGCGGCGGGCTGCCGCAGCCACCTGCTGCCGGGCCTGCCGGAGGGTGTGCTGCCGCCGGTCAGGCCGGTGAAGGGCCAGGTGCTGCGGCTGCACGTGCCGCCGGCGTACCGGCCGTTCCTGTCGCGCAACGTGCGGGCGGTGGTCCGCGGGCAGCACATCTACCTGGTGCCGCGGGCGGACGGCGAGCTGGTGATCGGCGCGACCAGCGAGGAGCAGGGCTTCGACACCACCGTCACCGCCGGCGGGGTCTACGAACTGCTGCGCGACGCACACGAGTTGGTACCCGGTCTGACCGAGCTTCCGCTGGTGGAGACCGGCGCCGGGTTGCGCCCGGGCTCGCCCGACAACGCGCCGCTGCTCGGCCCGACCGCGCTGCCGGGGCTGGTCGCCGCCACCGGGCACTACCGCAACGGGGTGCTGCTGACGCCGGTGACCGCCGACCTGCTCGGCGAGTACCTGGCCACCGGGAGCGTCCCCGGACTCGCCGCCCCCTTCTCCCCCGACCGTTTCCACTCGAAGGCCCTCGCATGCTGAACACCGAACCGGCGCCCGTCCCCCTGTCCGTCAACGGCGAGCCGCGCGAGCTGCCCGCGGGCACCACGCTGGCCCAGGTGGTGGCCGAGGTCAGCGCCGCGAACACCGGGGTGGCGGCCGCGGTCAACGAGGCCGTGGTGCCGCGCGGGGCCTGGCCGGCGACCGTGCTCGGCGCGGGCGACCGGGTGGAGATCCTCACCGCCGTCCAGGGAGGCTGACGATGGCCGACGACCTGCTCACCATCGCGGACACCACCTTCACCTCGCGCCTGATCATGGGCACCGGCGGCGCCCCCAGCCTGGACGTGCTGGAGCAGGCGCTGCAGGTCTCCGGCACCGAGCTGACCACGGTGGCGATGCGCCGGGTCAACGCCTCGACCCAGGGCTCGGTGCTGGACGTGCTGGCCCGCAACGCGATCCGGGTGCTGCCGAACACCGCGGGCTGCTTCACCGCCGGGGAGGCCGTGCTGACCGCCCGTCTGGCCCGGGAGGCGCTCGGCACGGACTGGGTGAAGCTCGAAGTGATCGCGGACGAGCGGACGTTGCTCCCCGACCCGATCGAACTCCTGGACGCCGCCGAGACGCTGGTCGACGACGGCTTCACCGTGCTCCCGTACACCAATGACGACCCGGTGCTGGCGCGGAAGCTGGAGGACGTCGGCTGCGCGGCGATCATGCCGCTGGGCTCGCCGATCGGCTCGGGCCTCGGCATCCGCAACCCGCACAACTTCCAGCTGATCGTGGAGAGTGCGGGCGTGCCGGTGATCCTCGACGCCGGCGCGGGCACCGCCTCGGACGTGGCGCTGGCGATGGAACTCGGCTGCTCCGCGGTGATGCTGGCCTCGGCGGTGACGCGGGCTCAGGACCCGGTGCTGATGGCGGACGCCATGCGGCGCGCCGCGGAGGCCGGGCGCCTGGCCTACCGCGCGGGCCGCATCCCGCGCCGCTTCCACGCCGAGGCGTCCTCCCAGATGGCCGGCCGCGCCCACCTCGACACCCGCGAGCACCCGGCGTTCTAACGCTCCGGGGCACCCCGCGCCCCCGGGGGCGCCACCGCATGTCTCAACATCGGCACAACCCGGCCCGGGGCCGCGCCGTCCCGAGCCGAGGGTCACCCCTGCGCCCTACACTCCTCGGGTGGACATGACGCTCGACGACCCCCTGATCGGTGCCCTGCTCGACGGCCGGTACCGGGTGGATCGCCGCATTGCCGTCGGGGGCATGGCCACCGTGTACCGCGGCACGGACACCCGGCTGGACCGGGTCGTCGCGCTGAAGGTCATGCACCCCGCGCTGGCCGCCGACGGCGGCAACGAGTTCACCGGCCGGTTCATCCGCGAGGCGAAGGCGGTCGCCCGCCTCTCCCACCCGAACGTGGTGAACGTCTTCGACCAGGGCGCCGACGGCCGGGCGGTCTTCCTGGCGATGGAGTACGTGCCCGGGCGGACGCTGCGCGACCTGCTGCGCGACCGCGGGGCGCTGTCGGCGCGGGCCGCCCTGGACATCCTGGAGCCGGTGCTGGCCGCGCTGGGCGCCGCCCACCGGGCCGGCCTGGTGCACCGGGACGTCAAGCCGGAGAACGTGCTGATCACCGACGGCGGCATGGTCAAGGTCGCCGACTTCGGCCTGGTCCGCCTGCTGACCGGCACGGAGGGCGCGGGCGACGCCGTCACCAGCACCACCTCCACCGGCACCGTGCTCGGCACCGTCTCCTACCTCGCCCCCGAGCAGATCCGCCAGGAGGGCCCCACCGACCAGCGGGTCGACGTCTACGCGGCCGGCATCCTGCTGTACGAGATGCTGACCGGCGCCAAGCCGCACACCGGCGAGAACGCCATGCAGGTGATCTACCGGCACCTCAACGAGGACGTTCCGGCGCCCTCGCTGGCCGCACCCGGCGTCGGCCGGGAGCTGGACGCCATAGTGGCCGCCGCGACCGCCCGCGACCCGGAGGCCCGCCCCTGGGACGCCGTGGAGCTGCTGGCCGCGCTGCAGCGGGCCCGCCGCGCGCTCACCCCGGCCCAGCTGGACGCCGAGCCGCCGGCCTCCACCCGGCCGACCCCGCAGTACCCGACCGGTGAGATCACCGCGGTGGTCGACCGGCCGGTGGAGCGCACCAGCGTGCTGGACGTACCCGCCGACCTGCTGACCCCGCCGCGCCCGTACGACGAGACGGTGCCGGCCCGCCCTGCGCGGGCACCGCGGCCGCCGCGCTCGCGCACCCCGCTGATCTGGACCGCGGTGATCGCCGTGGTGCTGCTGCTGGTCGGCGGGGCGACGTACCTGCTCTCGGACGGGCTGTACACGACGGTGCCGAGCGTGCTCGGGCAGACCGAGGCGCAGGCGGTGTCGACCCTGGACGGGGCGGGGCTGCGCGGCACGTTCAGCCAGCAGTTCAGCGAGACCGTCAAGGCCGGGCAGGTGATCTCCACCGATCCCGGGGTGGGTGCCCGCGCCCGCAGGAGCGATCCGGTGAAGGTGGTGCTCTCCAAGGGTCCCGACCGGGTGCCGGTGCCGTCCGTGGAGGGCCTGCCGGTGGAGCGGGCCCGCAAGGCGCTCACCGATGCCCGGCTGACCCCGGGGACGACCCGCGAGGAGTTCGACGACGACGTGCCCGAGGGTTCGGTGATCAGCGCGGAGCCGGGCGCCGGCACCTCCGTCAGCCCGAACACCCCCGTCTCGCTGGTGGTCAGCAAGGGCATGGCGCCCGTCCCGGACGTGGTCGGCCTGAGCAAGGACGACGCCGCCAAGGCGCTCACCGAGGCCGGCTTCAAGGTGCAGACCACAGGGCTGAACCTGTTCGGCACCGGCAAGGTCTCCGGGCAGACCCCCAAGGCGGGCACCCCCCGCCCCCAGGGCAGCACCGTGGTGATCAGCTTCGGCCTGTTCTAGGCGCCCCCTGACGGGTTACCGCAGGGGCCCGTCGCCCGGCTTCTCCTGGTAGGAGTACCGCTGCTCGGCCCACGGGTCGGCGAGGTTGTGGTAGCCGCGCTCCTCCCAGAAGCCGCGGCGGTCGGCCCGCATGTACTCGACCGCCCGCACCCATTTGGGGCCCTTCCAGGCGTACAGGTGCGGCACCACGAGGCGGACGGGGAAGCCGTGCTCGACGGTGAGCGGCTCGCCGTTGCGGTGGGTGGCGAAGACGGTCTGCGGGTCGGTGAAGTCGGCGAGCCTGAGGTTGGCGCTGTAGCCGTACTCGGCCCACACCATGACGTGGGTGACGCCGGGGGCGGGCGGCACCAGGTCGACGACGGTCTTGGCGGCGACGCCGCCCCACTCGTTGCCGAGCATGGAGAAACGGGTGACGCAATGCATGTCGCCGCGCACGGTCACCCGCGGCAGTGCGTGGAAGCCCTCGAAGTCCCAGGTGTGCTTCTCGGCCGAGGCGGTTGCGCCGAACACCTGGAAGTCCCAGCTCTGCGGCTTGAAGCGGGGCACCGGGCCGTAGTGCAGCACCGGCCAGCCGCGCTGGAGGCGCTGGCCGGGCGGGAGTCTCGGGTCGGCCGGCTGCGCCGGTTCCGGTTCGTGCTGACCCATGACTCCATGGTCGCAGACGGCGGGCGATGTGCGTTGCGCGCCCCTCGTGCACGCCCCTCCACGAAATCCGACCATCGGCAAATCGGACAATGCGCCACAGAGTCGAGTAAGTGTGAACTTACTGGAATCACCCCCCGTTCCGGTGCCACGATGCGGGCAAGCGACGGACGGCTACAGGAAGGCACGCCATGCAGGGCGACCCCGAGGTCATCGAGTTCCTCAACGAGCAGCTCACCGCCGAGCTGACCGCCATCAACCAGTACTTCCTGCACGCCAAGATGCAGGAGAACAACGGCTGGACGAAGCTCGCCGCCTACACCCGGCACGAGTCCTTCGACGAGATGAAGCACGCCGAGACGCTGACCGACCGGATCCTCTTCCTGGACGCCCTGCCCAACTACCAGCGGCTCTTCCACGTCCGGATCGGCCAGACGGTCAAGGAGATGTTCGAGGCCGACCGCCAGATCGAGGTCGAGGCGATCGACCGGCTGCGCCGCGGCATCGTCGTGATGCGGGCCAAGAACGACGTCACCTCGGCCAACATCTTCGAGGCGATCCTCGCCGACGAGGAGCACCACATCGACTACCTGGACACGCAGCTGGAGCTGCTGGAGAAGCTCGGCGAGCCGCTCTACCTGGCGACGCTCGTCGAACAGCCGGAGAGCTGAGCTCAGGCGGCTTCGAGACCGCGCTCGGGCGAGGTCTCAGCTGCGGGATCGGCCAGCCCCAGCTTGGCGGCCAGCCTGGCCGTCGGGCACGGGCGGGCACCGTGCTCACCGAGCAGGGCCTGGATACGGCGGACGCAGGAACCGCAGTCGGTGCCGGCCTTGCAGCCCTTGGCTATCTGGCGCGGGGTGACGGCGCCGCCGTCGATCTCCTGCTTCACCTGGGCCTCAGTGACCGCATGGCACATGCACACGTACATCGGCGGTTCTCCCGGGCTGGTGTTCGTTGATCGGCAAGGCTCGCCTTACCTCGCTAAGCCTTACCTTACCCAAGGTACCCGCAAAGCAAAGCCCCTCCGCTCCCGGTGGCCCGGAAAGCGGAGGGGCGTTTGTCACATTGCGATCATCGTGGGCGCCGGCCTCACTGGTTGCGGTACATCTCCGCGACCAGGAAGGCCAGGTCCAGCGACTGGCTGCGGTTGAGCCGCGGGTCGCAGGCCGTCTCGTAACGCTGGTGCAGGTCGTCGACGAGGACCTCGTCGCCGCCGCCCACGCACTCGGTGACGTCGTCACCGGTGAGCTCGACGTGGATGCCGCCCGGGTGGGTGCCCAGCGCGCGGTGCACCTCGAAGAAGCCCTTGACCTCGTCGAGCACGTCGTCGAAACGGCGGGTCTTGTGGCCTGTCTCGGCCTCGAAGGTGTTGCCGTGCATCGGGTCGCAGATCCACACCGGCTGGGCGCCGGAAGCGGTGACCTTCTCGACCAGGGCGGGCAGGTGCTCGCGGATCTTGCCCGCACCCATCCGGGTGATGAAGGTCAGCCGGCCGGGCTCGCGGTCCGGGTCGAGCCGGTCGATCAGGGTGAGCGCCTCGTCGACCGTGGTGGTCGGGCCGAGCTTCACGCCGATCGGGTTGCGGATCCTGGACGCGAACTCGATGTGCGCGTGGTCCAGCTGGCGGGTGCGCTCGCCGATCCAGACCATGTGGCCGGAGACGTCGTACAGGTCGCCGGTGCGCGAGTCGGTGCGGGTCAGCGCCGTCTCGTAGTCCAGGATCAGCGCCTCGTGCGAGGAGTAGAACTCGACCGTCTTGAACTCCTCCGGGGCCACCCCGCAGGCGTTCATGAAGGCGAGCGCGTTGTCGATCTCGCGGGCGAGCTGCTCGTAGCGCTGGCCGGACGGCGAGTTGCGCACGAAGTCCTGGTTCCAGGCGTGCACCTGGCGCAGGTCGGCGTAACCACCGGTGGTGAAGGCGCGCACCAGGTTGAGCGTCGCGGCGGAGGCGTTGTACATCCGCTTGAGGCGCTCCGGGTCCGGGATGCGCGACTCCGGGGTGAACTCGAAGCCGTTGACCGAGTCTCCGCGGTACACCGGCAGGGTCACGCCGTCCCGGGTCTCGGTCGACTTCGAGCGCGGCTTGGAGTACTGGCCGGCGATGCGCCCGACCTTGACGACCGGCACGGAGGCGGCGTACGTCAGCACGGCCGCCATCTGCAGCAGGGTCTTCAGCTTGTTGCGGATCTGCTCGGCCGACACGCCGTCGAAGGCCTCGGCGCAGTCACCGCCCTGCAGCAGGAAGGCCTCTCCGCGCGCGACGGCACCGAGCCGGGCGCGCAGCTGGTCGCACTCGCCGGCGAAGACGAGCGGCGGATACGAGGCGAGGTCCGCAAGGGTCTTGCGCAGTGCCTCGTGGTCCGGCCATTCGGGCTGCTGCGCCGCGGGCAGGGACTGCCAGGAGAAGGCGGCCCCGTTTGTCTCAGTTGTCACGGTCACGGAGCCAAGGCTACGGGTTGTGACAAGCGAATTGTGCCCGCCGCCCGATGGGTGAGACGGGTGATGGACATTTCGGTGAGCGACTTCGCACCGCCGGAGCATCCGCTACGCTCGTCCCCGTGACCGCGCCGCACACCTTCTCCTGGTGGTGGGCCAGCCCGATGGGCGGCCCACAGCTCGCGCGTCCCTGAGACGACACGACGGCCGCCCTTCGGGGCGGCCGTCTGCGTGTTCCGAGGAGCAGGCGGCCCTCCCGCGAAGAGCGACCAGCCACCGCCCGCCTCCCGGAAGGAACGCCGCACCGTGACCAGCCCCGCCGAACTGCTCGCCCGCCTCACCGCCCCCGGCGCCCCCGCGTTCGCCCTGCTGCACCGCCGCGCCCCGCGGCTCGCCCCGGACACCGTCGAGGTCCTGGTCGGCACGGTCGGCGTCCACGACACCCTCGCCGAACTGCCGGTGCGCAACGGTGTCCCCGCCGACGGCCCCCGGCACGACCTGCTCGCCCTGGTCCCGTACCGGCAGATCCGCGAGCGCGGCTTCGACGCCCACGACGACGGCACCCCGCTGCAGGCGCTCGCCGTCGAGGAGCAGTACGCCTTCCGGCTGGAGGAGCTGCTGCCCGCCCTGCCGGAGCGCCCGGTGCGCCTGGGCGGCGGCGCCTTCGACATCGGGGACGAGGAGTACGCCGGGATCGTCCGCCGGGTCATCGAGGACGAGATCGGCCGCGGCGAGGGCGCGAACTTCGTCGTCCGCCGCGACTTCCACGGCCGGCTGGAGGGCTTCGACACCGCCCTCGCGCTCACCCTGTTCCGGCGGTTGCTGGAGCAGGAGCGCGGCGCGTACTGGACCTTCCTGGTGCACACCGGGGAAAGGATCCTGGTCGGCGCGTCGCCGGAGGTGCACGTGCGGCAGTCCGGCGGCACCGTCGTGATGAACCCCATCTCCGGCACCTACCGCCACCCGGCCGGCGGGCCGACCGTCGACTCGCTGCTGGAGTTCCTGCACGACCCCAAGGAGCTGGAGGAGCTCACCATGGTGGTCGACGAGGAGCTCAAGATGATGTGCACCGTCGGCGACCTCGGCGGCCAGGTGCTCGGCCCGCGCCTCAAGGAGATGGCCCACCTCACCCACACCGAGTACGAGCTGCGCGGGCGCACCTCGCTGGACGTCCGCGAGGTGCTGAAGGAGACCATGTTCGCGGCGACCGTCACCGGCAGCCCGGTGCAGAACGCCACCCGGGTCGTCCGCCGCTACGAGGCGACCGGCCGCGGCTACTACTCCGGCGCACTGGCCCTGATCGGCCGCTCCGCCAGCGGCGGGCAGCAGCTCGACTCCCCCATCTGCATCCGCACCGCCGACATCGACCCGGCCACCGGCGACCTGGTGGTGCGGGTCGGTGCCACCCTGGTGCGGCACTCCGACCCGCACTCCGAGGTCGCCGAGACGCACGCCAAGGCGGCCGGGGTGCTCACCGCGATCGGCGCCCGGCCCGCGCCGCCGAGGACGACCGCCCGCAGCGGCGGGCCGCGGCTGGCCGACGACCACCGGGTGCAGGCCGCCCTGGACGCCCGCCGGGCCGGCCTCGCACCGTTCTGGCTGCGGATGCAGCAGCCGGCGCCTGCCGCCGAAGGGCTCGACACCCTGGTGGTCGACGGCGAGGACACCTTCACCTCGATGCTGGCCCACCTGCTGACCTCGCTCGGCCACCGGGTCACCGTGCTGCGCTACGACACGCCCGGGCTGCGCGAGCGGGTCGCCGCCCACACCGGCGCGCTGGTGCTGGGCCCCGGCCCCGGCGACCCGGCGGACCCCGCCGACCCCAAGATGGCCGTGCTCCGCCCGGTCGTCGCCGACGCCCTGGCCGCCGTACGGGCCGGCACGCGCACCGCGCCGCTGCTCGCCGTCTGCCTCAGCCACCAGCTGCTCAGTGCCGAACTCGGCCTGCCGCTGGCCCGCAAGGCCGTGCCGTACCAGGGCGCCCAGGAGACCGTCGACCTGTTCGGCACCCGCCGCACGGTCGGCTTCTACAACACCTTCACCGCCCGCTGCGACGACGCCGCCGCCGAACGGCTCGCCACCGAGGGCATCGAGGTCGCCCGCGACACCCTCACCGGGGACGTCCACGCCCTGCGCGGACCGGGCTTCGCCGCCCTGCAGTTCCACCCCGAGTCGGTGCTCACCCGCGAGGGCGTGGACATCGTCGCCGGCCTGCTGCACACCGCGGCCGCCGTCCGAGGCTGAGCAACTGCCACCCGGCCCGGCGGCCTTCACCGGGCCGGGCGGCATGCAGCAGACTGCGGGGCATGCCCCGCAAGCGTCCGAACACCGCGACCTTCGCCGAGACCGTCGCCGCCCTGCCGGCCGCGCCGGCCGTCTCCGAGGAGCAGCGGGAGTGGGCCGCCGAGCGGGCCCGCAACGGCCTGCCCGGCGAGGCGGAGTTCGTGGACGCGCAGGGGCGGCGCTGGCGGCTGGTGCGGGCGATGCTCGACCCCCGCTCGGCGCGCCGGCTGGCCGGGCGGGCCGACGTCCTGCTGGCCGGGCACTGGCTGCACGAGCTGGAGGAGGTCCCGCCGGCCCGGCGCCAGGAGTTCTGGCAGTCCGTCAGGAAGCGCCTCTACGTGCAGGAGCCGCCCGGCCACGAGGCGCACGAGTACGCCTCGGCGGACGGCCTCGTCCTGCTCTGCGTGACCGAGTGCTGCTGAGCGGCGGCGGCCCCGGGCCGTTACAGCTCGTCGTCCAGGCCCTGCTCGATGGCGTAGCGGACGAGTTCGACCCGGTTGTGCAGTTGGAGCTTGCCGAGGGTGTTCTGCACGTGGTTCTGCACCGTGCGGTGCGAGAGCACCAGGCGGTCGGCGATCTGCCGGTACGACAGTCCCTTGGCGACCAGCCGCAGCACCTCGGTCTCCCGGGCGGTGAGCTGCGGGGCGGCGGGGGCCGCGGCCGGGGCGGGCTCGGTGGCCAGCCGGCGGAACTCGCCGAGGACGAGGCCGGCCAGGCCGGGGGTGAAGACCGGGTCGCCGAGCGCGGTGCGGCGGACGGCGTCGATGAGCTCCTCGCGACCCGCGGACTTCACCAGGTAGCCGGTGGCACCGGACTTCACGGCCTCCAGCACGTCGGCGTGCTCGCCGCTGGCGGAGAGCACCAGCACCCGGGCGGTGGGGTCGTGGGTGACGATCCGGCGGCAGACCTCGACGCCGGGCAGGGCGGGCAGGTTGAGGTCGAGGACGACGACCTGCGGGGTGGTGGCCAGGGCGCGGCGGACGGCCTCCTCGCCGTCGCCGGCGGTGGCGACGACGGCGAAGCCCGCGTCGGCGAGGTCCCGGGAGACGGCGTCCCGCCACATCGGGTGGTCGTCCACGACCATGACCCGCACCTGATCCGACATCACTGCCCCTTCCTGGGCACCCGTATCTCCACCTCGGTGCCCTCGCCGGGCACCGAGTACAGCTCGGCCGTGCCGCCGAGGTCGCGCAGCCGTCCGCGGATGGACTGCGAGACGCCGAGGCGCCCGGCCTGCTCCGCCTCGCCGAGCCGGTCGGCGGCGAAGCCCGCGCCGTCGTCGCGGACGGAGACGGTGACGGCGTCGGGCTCGTCCTCGACGAGGATCCAGGCGCGGGCGCCCTCCCCCGCGTGCCGGCGGACGTTGTCGACGGCGGCGCCGACCGCGGCGGCGAGTTCGGCGGCGGCGTGCGCGGGCAGCAGGACGGGGGTGCCGGGCGCGGAGACGGTGATCCGCTCGTCGGCGTGGACGCCGACCAACTGCCGGAGGTCCTTCTCGGCGCTTTCCTGCCCGCCGGCGCCCTGGGCGGGCAGCGGGCCGCCGGCCATCAGGGCCCGCAGGGCGCGTTCCTGCTCCCCGGCCAGCCGGCCGAGGTCGCCGAGGTCGCCCTCGCGGCGCTGGACGAGGGCGAGCACCTGGAGCACGCCGTCGTGGATGTCGCGGGAGAGCCGCTCGCGCTCGCGGGTGGCGGCCTCGACCTGCAGTGCCCGGGTGAGCACGGTCTCGCTGGCGCGGGCGAGTTCGATGACGTAGCCGATGGCGCAGCCGGCCACCATCAGCAGCACGATGTTGTGGATGTTGTCGGGGGTGATGCCGCCGTGGCCGAGGATGTTGGCGAGGCCGATCACGGTGGCCGCGAAGGCGGCGGGCTTCCAGCCGCCCTTGCCGGCGAAGCCAAGCACGGTGCCGGCCGCCCAGATGGTGGGCAGGGTGGGGGCGCCCGCGTGGATGCGATCCGGCTTGTCGATGATCCCGCTCATCACGATGCCGGTGACGGCGAACGCGAGGTCGGTGCCGAGCACGTACCAGGTGCAGCGATGGGGGCCGGCGAAGGCCCGGGAGCTGGCGAGCGTCCACAGGGTGAGTGCGCCGAGGTAGATCCAGCCGGAGACCGGGTGGAGGAAGTCGTGGAAGGAGTTGATGTAGCGCAGGATCGCGTAGGCCAGGGCGAGCACCCGGAAGTAGCCGATCGCCCGCCACAGCGGCAGCTCGACGGACATGCCGCCCGCGGTCAGCGCGCTCGCCCGCTGCGTCACGGCCGCGACGGTGCCGGCCGGGCGCGTCGCGAGCCCGGCTCTGTGGTCCTCCGCCATGTACGTCCCCCCGACCCGGCCGGTGCTACTCCGGCTTGTCCTGCGTCTCCTGCCGGCCCTGCTCCGCCTGCTGCTCCTGCTCCGAACGGGCGGCCTCCTCGCGGGCGGCCTCCTCCTTGGCGGCCTTCTCCGCGGCCTTCTCGGCCTTCTGCGCTGCCCGGCGCTCGGCGTCGGCGCGCTTCTTGTCCTCGGTGATCTGGCGCTTGGCGGCGGTGGCGTAGATGTCCACGTACTCCTGGCCGGAGAGCCGCATGATCTCGTACATCACCTCGTCGGTGACCGAGCGGAGGATGAAGCGGTCGTTCTCCATGCCGTGGTAGCGGGAGAAGTCCAGCGGGCGGCCGATCCGGATGCCGGGGCGGATGCCGAAGTTGGGGACGACCTGGCCGGGCGGCTGCACCTTCTCGGTGTCGATCATCGCGACCGGGATGACCGGGGCGCCGGTCTGCAGCGCGACGCGGGCGAGGCCGCCGACCTTGCCGCGGTAGAGCTTGCCGTCGGGCGAGCGGGTGCCCTCCGGGTAGACGCCGAACAGCTCGCCGCGCTCCAGCACCGCGACGGCGCTGCGGATGGCGGCCTCGCCGGCGCCGCGGACACCGGACCGGTCCACCGGCAGCTGGCCGACGCCCTTGAAGAAGGCGGCGGTCAGCTTGCCCTTGAGGCCGGGGGTGTTGAAGTACTCGGCCTTGGCGATGAAGGTGATCCGGCGCTTGATCAGCGCGGGGAAGAAGAAGGAGTCCGAGAAGGACAGGTGGTTGCTCGCGATGATCGCGGCACCCTCGTCGGGGATGTTCTCCGCGCCCTCGATCCACGGCCGGAAGAAGATCCGCAGCAACGGCGCGACGATCATCTTCATCAGTCGGTAGAACAACCCGGGCCTCCTGTTGTGCGGACCGGTCGATCCTAATGCCCGCAGGCGCGCCCGTGTGCACCGGCAGGCCCGTGAAGCGGCGGGTGCTGCCCTGTACGGGCCGCCGTGCGCGTGGGACGATGCCGCTCCGGGTACCGGCGGGTAGCGCCGGCGCTGCGCACGCCGTACGTCCCGATGCACCTCACGTACCCCACGCACATCCTGCACCTCCCGCACCTCACCCATTCCCGTCACCCGGGCACTTCGAGCGAAGGAGCACCCAGACGATGCCGCTGCTGCCGGGCGCAGAACCGTTTCACCACGAGGGCGGGCCGGTCGGCGTGCTGCTCGTCCACGGCTTCACCGGCTCCCCGAAGTCGATGCGCCCGTGGGCCGACCACCTGGCCGCCGCCGGGCTGACCGTCGCACTGCCGCTGCTGCCCGGGCACGGCACCCGCTGGCAGGACATGCAGCAGACCCGCTGGGAGGACTGGTACGCCGAGGCCGACCGCGAACTGCGGGCCCTCGCCGAGCGCTGCGAGCAGGTCTTCGTCTGCGCCCTCTCCATGGGCGGCGCACTCGCCCTGCGTCTCGCCGCCCGGCACGGCGACGCGGTCTCCGGCCTGGTCCTGGTCAACCCCTCCGTCCGCTCCGACAACCCGGCCAGCGTCCTGCTGCCCGCCCTGCGGCACGTGGTGCCGAGCCTGCCCGGCATCACCGACGACATCGCCCTGGAGGGCGCCACCGAGGGCGGCTACGACCGGACCCCGCTGCACGCCGCCTGGTCGCTGTCCCGGCTGTGGAAGACCGTCCAGGCCGAACTGCCCGCCGTACGGCAGCCGCTGCTGCTGCTCCGCAGCCCCGGGGACCACGTGGTCTCACCGGCCAACTCGGAACTGGTGCTCGCCCGGATATCCTCGACCGACGTGACGGAGAAACTGTGCGAGCGCAGTTTCCACGTCGCCACGCTGGACCACGACGCCGGGATGATCTTCGAGGAGAGCCTCGAGTTCGTCCGGCGGCTGGCACCGGCAGCGAAGACCGATGCGACGACCGATGCCGAGCACCACCTGGGCTGAAGGGCCGGTAGTGAACGAGACCAGCAAGGCGGGCGGCGGCGAGGAGCTGCCCGAGGACGGCGCCGCCGAGCGCGAACCGGCCGAGGAGACCGCCGGCCCCGAGGCGCCCGCCCGGCGTCCCGCGGCCGGCAGCCAGGCCGAACAGGACGCGATCTTCGCCGCCCTGGTCGCGCAGTTCGACGACCCCGTCGACCTGACCAACCCGGACTGGCCCGAGATCGAGAACCTCCGCGCCAAGGAGGCTTCCTCCGGCACCGACTCCCTGGACGACTTCGCCCCGCAGCCGCGCCCGCGGCCCCGGCCGACCACCCCCGAGCAGGTCGCGGGGCCGGTCTCCGGCCCGCGCGACTTCGAGCTGCAGGAGGACCCGGACGAGGGCCACTTCGTGCCGCCGGAGCCCCCGCCGCTCCCGAAGGCCGACACCACCGCCAAGTTCGCCTGGCTCGCCGTCCTCGGCGGCCCGACCCTGCTGCTCCTCGACGCCGTCGTCTGGCGCGAGATCGCCGGTTGGCCGGCCTGGGTCGGCATCACCGCCTTCCTCGGCGGCTTCGTCACCCTCGTCGCCCGGATGAAGGACAAGGACGACGACGAGCCGGACGACCCGATGGGCGGCGCCGTCGTCTGACCGCCTGCCGACCCCGAGCAGTGGCCGTCGCCCGCCCGTAGCCTGGAAGGGCGGGAGGCGACGGCCATGGCACGGATCGGCACCCTGGCGGGAACAGCGGCGTTAGGAGCGGCATTGCTTTCGGCGGCCGCCGCGGGCTGCAGCAGCCACTCGGTGGTGACGGCCCCGGCGAGCAGCCCGACGAGCGCCCCGGGCTCCGGTTCTACCGGGTCACCGCAGTCGGCACAGGTCGGGGACACCCTGGAACTGGTCGGCAACGAGCAGGGCGCCCGGATGGCCGTGACGGTGACGGCGGTGACCGACCCGGCGACCGCAGCGAACTTCCTCTCCACACCGGGCACCGGCGAACGGCTGGTCGCCGTGCAGTTCCGGCTCCACAACATCGGCTCGGCGGTGTACTCCGACGCCCCGGCCAACAGCGCCGCCGTGATCGACGAGCAGGGGCAGGGCTTCAACACCGCGCTGGCCGCCGAGGTCACCGCCGGACCGGGGTTCCCCGCCGGGGTACACATCGCCCCCGGGGACACCGCACTCGGCTACCTCGCCTTCGACGTCCCGGCAGGCTCCCGGCTCGCCAAGGCCCAGTTCACCCTGAACTCCGGCTTCGCCGCGCAGACCGGCCAGTGGGTCCTGCCTTCCGCCACCGCGGCTCCCACCCCGACCGCCACGGCCACGCAGACCACGACGGTCACCGCAACGGCCGCCGCGAGCCCCCGGCCGACCGCCGCGGCCGCACCGCGCCAGGTCGTCGAGGACTACTACGCCGCGCTCAACGCCCGCGACTACGCCCGCGCCTGGGCCCTCGGCGGTCGCAACCTGGCACCGGGCTACTGGCAGTTCGTCAACGGCTTCGCCGGCACCGCGTCCGACAGCCTCACGGTCGTCGGCGTCCGCGGCGACACCGTCGCCGTCCGCCTGGACGCCCTGCAGACCGACGGCACCCACCGCCACTACACGGGCACCTACACCGTCCGCAACGGCGAGATCGTCGCCGCCTCGATCCACTGATCCGCGGGTGGCTGTCGCCGTAGGCGGTCGGCTGCCCACGATGGACACGGGGAGAACTGCGCGACCCGGGAGGAACGGTGCCGTACGCCGGGACCGGGCGGTGCACCGTCGCGTTCGAGGACGCCTCGCAGTGGCAGCGCCCCGGTGGTCAGCCCGCTGCGGGGATGCGGACCACCGCCAGGACCGGCAGGTGGTCGGTCGCCGCCAGCAGGTCGGCCGGCGAGACGCCGGGCAGGCCGTGCGGCACCCCGCAGGCCAGCACCTCGACGCCCGGGGTGGCGAAGACCGCGTCGATCCGCTGGTACGGGTTGTCCGGCACGGAGGTGTGGGTGCCGCCCCAGGGGGCGACGGTGTGGGCGTCCTGGTAGCGGGCGGCCAGGCTCCGCCAGCCCGGCCCGTCCGGGTGCTCGTTGAAGTCGCCCGCGATCAGGCCGGGCTCGCCGGGGTCGAACTGGCCGGGCAGCAGCTCGAACTGCCGCAGCCGCTCGGCGGGGTCGAGCGAGAGGTGGCAGCTGGTCACCGCGAACGGCGCCGAACCGCCGATCCTCAGCAGGGCGGTGGCGAAGCCGCGGGCGTGCAGTCCGCGGGTCTTGGGCAGCAACCGGTCGCGGACGGCCAGGACGTCCACCTTGAGGCGGCCGAGCAGCAGCGGACCGGCGGCGATCCGGCCGCCGCCGGAGAGGACGACGTTGCCGGTGCGGCGGGCCAGCCAGGCGGCCTGCTTCTCCGGTTTCCAGTAGCGCGGCGACTCCTGGATGCAGACCACGTCCGGCTCGCAGGCGCGCACCACCCGCACGAGCGCCTCCCGGTCGTCGCGCAGCGAGCGGATGTTGTAGCTGAGCACGCGGACCCGCTGGGCGCCGTCCGGCTCCGCGCCGGAGGAAGGCAGCTCGGGCAGGTCGTCCTCCCGTGCGGGCGGCACTGGGCCGGGGGCGGCGGGCGGCTGCTCGACGGGCATGGCGGCCATGCTAGGGCGTCGCAGCGGGGACACGCCGGAGGCGGGGCCGGGATGGGTCCCGGCCCCGCCTCCGTGCGGGAACGTGCTGTCAGACGCGCGCGAGGTCCGCGGCGCCGGCGATGCCGGCGGCCGAGCCCATGGTGGCGAGCACGACCTCGGCGCGCGGGCGGTGCGCGCCACCGGTCAGGTAGTTCTCGAAGGCCGCGGCGACCGGGTCGAGCAGCAGGCTGCCCGAGTCGGAGACGCCGCCGCCGAGCACGAAGACGCCCGGGTCGAAGAGTGCGGCCAGGTCGGCCATGCCGCGGCCGAGCCAGTCGGCGAGCTCCGCGTAGCACTCCAGGGCGAGCGGGTCGCCCTCGGCCGCGGCCTCGGTGATGTGGATGCCGCGGATGGTCTCGGCGACGCCGTCGTTGAGCTCCAGCATGCGCTTGCCGGCGATCGGGTCGCCGGCGGCCTTCTCGCGGCCGTAGCGCCGCAGGGCGCGGCCGGAGCCGTACTGCTCCCAGCAGCCCAGGCCGCCGCAGCCGCAGGCCAGGCCGTCGGGGACCATGTTGAGGTGGCCGATCTCGCCGGCGACGCCGAAGCGGCCGCGGTGCATCCGGCCGTCGAGGACGATGCCGCCGCCGATGCCGGTGCCGACGGTGATCAGGACCATGTCCTCGTAGTCGGCCGCGGCACCGAAGCGGAACTCCGCCCAGGCGGCGCAGTTCGCGTCGTTCTCGACGACGGTCTCCAGGCCGGTGAGCTCCTCGATGCGCTGCTTGAGCGGCTCGTTCTCCCAGTCGATGTTGGGGGCGAAGATCACCGTGGAGCGGTCGCGGTCGACGAAACCCGGGGCACCGACGCCCACGGCGGAGACCTCCGGGTACTCCTCCTTGAGCTCGCGCACGGCCTGCGCGATCGCGTCGACCGCCCACTGGGGGTCGGCCGGGGTGGGTACCCGGGTACGCGCCAGGATCTCGCCGGTCTCGTCGACCACGCCGGCCGCGATCTTCGTCCCGCCGACGTCGACGCCGATGGTCAGAGCCATGTGTCCCTCAGCTATTCACTCGTTCCCGCTGAGCGGAACGGTACCCGCTGAGCAGTCCTCTCGTACACAGTGCGGCATACATTAACCGAAGACAATTTCTGGACAGAGCGGTCGTGCGCGTTCAGAAGTCGTAGACTTCGTACCTTTGAGTGATGCAGGAAGGCGCCAGGGTTACCTCCTCTGACCTGCGGGTTCACTAGTTGTCGGTGGTCTGGTCCAGGTCGATCCGCTCGGCCTCGGCGTGTCCGGCACCGGCCCAGCGCTGTTCATGACCTGAGACGGCAGCGCGGTACGCAGCGACCAGTTCGCCGCCCGCCGCGGCAAGATGTCCGTACACCTCCGGGTTCTGCTCGCGCAGCCGGACGCCGTACTCGAGGGCCTTGCCGCCGAGCGCGAGGGCGAACTTCCGCACCTCGTCGACCAGCGGGCCGAGCTCCGCACCGAGGTCCTGCCTGCTCGTGCCGTCCGCCTTCTCGTCCGCCATCCGGCGCCTCCCTCAGTGGGTTCCCAGTGGGTCCTCAGTACGACTTCGGTGCGTCGCCGGCCCGGGTCGGGGCCGCCGGGCGCGACCCGGCCGGGGCCCAGACGCTACCGGACGGCGCACCGAGGGCCGTCCGGCGTACCGGATGCACGCCGGGCGCGCACAGTTCTCCCGCACGCCCCGGCACATCAGCCGTGCGCGGGGCTCAGCCGCGCGGCCAGAGCGCAGGGTCCGGCGCGAACCGCACCGAGAGCACTCCGCCGGTGAGCCCGGCGCCGCTCACGGTGCAGCGGCGCAGCGCCGAGGGCAGCGGCAGCAGGCGGCGGTACCCGCCGGTGCCCACCACCAGTTCGTCGCCGCGGCGCACCAGCTCCAGTCCGGCGCGGTCCGCGCCGGGCAGCGCCAGGTGCCAGACCAGCAGGCCGTCCGCGGCCAGCCGGTCCTCGACCCAGGGCTCCGGTGCCTCGCCGGGTTCGGGTTCGCCCGCCGCGTACAGCTGGCCGGCGATCTCCTCCAGGGCGACCTCGGGCCACTCGGCGGTGAGCAGCGGGACGCCGCCGAGTTCGGCGGCCAGCTCGGCGAGGCGCTCGTTCTGGTGGGCGGCCCGGCGGGCCAGCCAGGGGTCGGGCGAGGAGGATGCAGCGGCGGGCAGCACCCGGTGGGCGACCACCGAGTCCAGCCGGCGGCCGTGCAGGGCGAGGCCGGCGCGGATGCGGCGCAGCTCCCCGGTGCCGTGGGCGTCGGCGTCCACGACCAGGCGGACGGAGGTGCCGGGCGCCTCGACGACGGCGCGTGCCTCGGCGAGTGCGGCGGAGGCCGCGGCCCTGGCCTCGAAGAGCCAGTCGGCGGGCATCGGGACGCCGGCCAGGGCGGCGAGCAGCGGGCGCAGCGCCCGGGCGGCCTGGCGCTGCTCGGGCAGGAGGCGGTCCAGGTAGCGGTCGAGCTGCTCGGGCAGGGCGAGGACGGCGAGGAGTTCGGCCGGGGGCGGGCCGGCGACCACGACGGTCTCGGCGTCGGCGGTGCGCAGGGCGCGCAGCAGGGCGAGCTGCCGGGTGCCGGGCAGCGGGGTGAGCTCCTCCGGGTCGAGCGGCTCGGCGCCGATCAGGTCGAGGGCGGGGGCGATCCGGGCGCCGAAGCCGTCGAGGGCGCTGCGCAGCGCGGCCTGCTCGTCGATCCTGGCGACCACGAGGCGCTCGGCGTACGGGGCGGGGGCGTCGGTGAGCCGGGCGCCCAACAGGTCGTCGAGGGTGCGGTGCGGGTCGTCGGCGGCGAGCAGCAGGGTCCGCCGGCCCTGGGCTGCGCTGTGCAGGGCGGTGGCGGCGGCGACGGCGGCCGAGCCCTCGCCGGTGACGAGGACGGTGCGCGGTGACACCCCGGGTCAGCCCTCGACGCGCTTCTTCAGGCCGGCCAGGGCCCGGTCGATGATGACCTTCTCCGCCTTGCGCTTGATCATGCCGAGCATCGGGATCTTGACGTCGACGGCGAGCTGGTAGGTGACCTCGGTGCCGCCGCCCTTGACCGCGGCGAGGCTGTAGGAGCCGTCGAGGGCGCGCAGCATCTGGCTCTTCACCAGCGTCCAGCTGACCTCGCGGTCGCCCTCCCAGGTGTAGGCGAGGACGTGCTCGTCGCGGATGGCGCCGGCGTCGAGGACCAGGCGCACCTCGGCGCCGCGGCCCTCGGCGGTGGTGCTCAGCACCTCGATCTCCTTGACCTCGCCCGTCCACTCCGGGTAGGCGGCGAAGTCGGCGATCGCGGCCATCACCTCGGCCGGGGTCGCGTCGATGATGATGCTCGACCTGGTGTGCTCCGCCATCACGGCCCTCCGCGTCTGTTCAGATGTGCGCCCAGGGCAGGCTATCGCGCCCGCAGGTGCACGCCGGGCGCCGCCCTCGGCGAACGGGGTCGCGTTCCGGTCGCGGCGCACCGGCGGGAGCGGTCGGGCCGGGGCAGCGGGGCCGGACGGGGCTGTCGGCGGAACGGGCTCCGGCTGCCGTAGGGTGCGAGTCGAAACCATTCCCACCGGCCTGCGCGGTGTGACTCTTCGAACAACGGAGCCGACAGCTCTGGTCGAATCCTGCTACTGGGCAGTAACGTCCTGCCGTCCCGCAGCGTCGCAGACGAGGAGCAGTCTTGCTCGAGTTCAGCCTTCCGGCCCGCTACCAGGTTCCGAGCGGCGGAAACCTCTCCGACCTGATCCACCAGAACGCCGAGCAGCACTCGGGCGTGGCCGTGATCAGCCGGAAGGTGGCCGGGCAGTGGCAGGACCTCACCGCGGCGCAGTTCCTGACCGAGGTTCACGCGGCGGCCAAGGGACTCATCGCCTCCGGCGTCGAGCCCGGTGACCGGGTCGCCGTCATGTCCCGCACCCGGTACGAGTGGACGCTCCTCGACTTCGCCGTCTGGTGCGCGGGCGCCATCACCGTGCCGGTGTACGAGAGCTCCTCCGCCGAGCAGGTCGAGTGGATCCTCGGCAACTCCGGCGCCGTCGCCGTCGTCACCGAGACCGCCGCCCACGCCGCCGTGGTCGCCGAGGTCCAAGGCCGGCTGCCGCAGCTCCGGCACACCTGGCAGATCGAGGACGGCGCGATCGCCGCCCTCGCCGAGGCCGGCGCGAAGGTCTCCGACGCCACCGTCGCCGAGCGCCGCTCGGTGCCGAACGCCGACTCCATCGCCACCATCGTCTACACCTCGGGCACCACCGGCCGCCCGAAGGGCTGTCAGCTGACGCACGGCAACTTCCTCGCCGAACTCGGCAACGTCACCGCGCGCCTGGAGCCGCTGTTCCGCACCGGCGAGAGCTCCGTCCTGCTCTTCCTGCCGCTCGCCCACGTGCTCGGCCGGATCGCCGAGATCGCCGCCGCGATCGCCCCGATCAAGCTCGGCCACGTCTCCGACATCAAGGACGTCACCGCCGAGCTCGGCTCCTTCCGTCCGACCCTCATCCTCGGCGTGCCCCGCGTCTTCGAGAAGGTCTTCAACACCGCCCGCGCCAAGGCCCAGGCCGACGGCAAGGGCAAGATCTTCGACAAGGCCGCCGACACCGCGATCGCCTACAGCCGCGCACTCGACGCCGGCGGCGCCGGGCTCGGCCTGAGGATCAAGCACTTCGTCTTCGACAAGCTGGTGTACACCAAGCTGCGGGCCGCCCTCGGCGGGCGGGCCACCCACGCCATCTCCGGCGGTGCCCCGCTCGGCGAGCGGCTCGGCCACTTCTACCGCGGCATCGGCTTCACCGTCCTGGAGGGCTACGGCCTCACCGAGACCTGTGCGGCCACCGCCTTCAACCCGCACGACAAGCCGAAGATCGGCACCGTCGGCCAGCCGCTGCCCGGCTCCTCGGTGAAGATCGCCGAGGACGGCGAGGTGCTCCTCAAGGGCCCGCAGATCTTCACCGGCTACTGGGAGAACCCGCAGGCCACCGCCGACGCCCTGCAGGACGGCTGGTTCGCCACCGGCGACATCGGCTCGCTGGACGCCGAGGGCTACCTCACCATCACCGGCCGCAAGAAGGAGATCATCGTCACGGCGGGCGGCAAGAACGTCGCGCCGGCGGTGATCGAGGACCGCATCCGCGCGCACGCCCTGATCGGCGAGGTGATGGTGGTCGGCGACCGCAAGCCGTTCATCGCCTGCCTGATCACGCTGGACCCGGACTTCTTCGCCAAGTGGAAGGAGGTCAACGGGAAGCCCGCGGACGCCACCCTCACCGACCTGGCCGCCGACGCCGGCCTGCTGGCCGCCGTCCAGGCCGCGGTGGACGACGGCAACCAGGCCGTCTCGCACGCCGAGGCCGTGAAGAAGTTCCGCCTCCTCGACACCGCCTTCACCGAGGAGAGCGGCCACCTCACCCCCTCCCTCAAGCTCAAGCGCAACGTCGTCCTCAAGGACTTCGCCGCCGAGGTCGAGTCCCTCTACCAGCGCTGAGCCAGGCAACCACCGAAGGGCGCGGGGAACCCGCGCCCTTCGGTGCTTCTCCCGCAGCGCCCGCGGGCCCGGAACTAGGCCAGCAGCCCCGTGAGCCGCTGCGCGAGCAGGTCCCAGCGCCAGGAGCGCTCGACCCAGCGGCGGCCGGCCTCTCCCATGGTCTGCCGCAGCTGCTCGTCGTGGAGCAGCCGCACGATCCGCTCCGCGGCCGCCACCGCAGACCGTCCCGGCACGACGTACCCGGTCTCGCCCTCGAGGACGGCGTCCGGTGCCCCTCCGGAGTCTCCGGCAACGACGGGCAGGCCGGTGGCGGAGGCCTCCAGGTAGACGATGCCGAGGCCCTCGACGTCGAGGCCGCCGCGGCGGGTCCGGCAGGGCATGGCGAAGACGTCCCCGGCGCCGTAGTGGGCGGGGAGCTCCTCCCAGGGGACGGCTCCGGTGAAGCGGACGGAGCCGGTGACGCCGCGGGCCTCGGCGAGCTTCTCCAGGTCGCTGCGGTAGGGCCCGCCGCCGACGATCAGCAGGACGGTGTCGGGCACGTCGGCGAGGATCTGCGGCATGGCCTCGATGAGGGTGTCCTGGCCCTTGCGCTTGACGAGGCGGGAGACGCAGACGACGACGGGCCGGTCGGTCAGTCCGAGTCTGGCGCGGATCTCGGCGCCGCCGGAGTCCGGCCGGAAGGTCTTCTCGTCGACGCCGGGGGGCAGCTGGACCATGCGCCGGGCGGCCTCGGGGCCGACCGCGTCGGCGATCCGGGAGCGGGTGTACTCGCCGAGGTAGGTGAGGGTGTCGGTGCCGGCGCCGATCCGGCGCAGCAGCTGGCGGGAGGCGGGCAGCTGGGCCCAGGCGGCCTCGTGGCCGTGGGTCATGCCGAGCAGCCGTTCGGCGCCGGCCCGGCGGAGGGCGGGGGCCATCAGGCCGAGCGGGGCGGCGGCGCCGAACCAGACGGAGCTGCAGCCCTCGGCCTTGAGTATCTCGGCGGCCCGCCGGGTCACCCGCGGGGTGGGCACCATCGTCTTCGTCCGGTCGCGGATCACCGGGAACGGCTGCTGGGCGTCGAACCGGGCGACCTCGCTCCCGTCGCGCCAGGTGGATGCATACACCACGATGGAACCCGGAGGCTGGCGCACGGCCATGTTGTGCACGAAGGCCTGAATTCCGCCCGGCCTGGGCGGGAAGTCGTTGGTGACGATGAGGGTCTTGTGCATGCCACGGCTCGCTCGGTCGGGGGTTGCTCGGTGCAGGGGTCGGTGATCCGTACCATAGGTCAACACCACGGCCCGCCGGGAACGAAGTGTTGCAGCGCAACCGTTTCCGCTCCGGGCCGGTCCTATGTCCCGGGGGCCTGTGTGCGGTTGCCACCCGCGACCGGCGGTAGCGAGACGAACGAGGGAGCGCAGTGGAGTTGGCCCCGACCGGGCGCACCGGCAGCACCAGCAGCACCGAGCGCCTCGCCCTCACCGGCTCTCCGCCTCCCGCACCGGCCGGCGGCGCCCTGTGGGCGCTCGGGGTGTCCTGGGTGGCGACGCGGGCGCTGATCGTGCTGATGGCCGTGGGCGTGCTGCGGATCTCGGGGACGGACGTCAGCTCCGACATCTCGGTGATCTACCACGGCTGGTACGAGGTGCTGCAGACCGGCACCTACCCGCTGGACGACGTGACCTGGCAGTACCCGCCGGGTGCGGCCCTGGTGATCCTGCTGCCGGGGGTGCTGCCCTGGTCGTACCTGGTGTCCTTCTTCGTGCTGTGCGGGCTGTTCGACGCCCTGACGGTGGGTGCGCTGATGCGGGTGGGCACCCGCCGGGGCCGGAGCTTCACCGGGGCGTGGATGTGGGTGGCGGGTGTGCCGCTGCTCGGCCCGACGGTGTACTGCCGGTACGACATCGTGGTGACGGCGATCGCGGTGGGCGGCCTGCTGCTGGTGCTGCGCAGGCCGGCGCTGGGCGGTGTGCTGCTGGGCCTGGGCGGCCTGGTGAAGGTGTGGCCGGTGCTGGCGCTGGCGGGGACGCCGCGCGGGCGGCGCACCCGGAGGGCGTGGACGGCCGCGGCGGCGACGGCGGCGGCGCTGGGCTTCCTGCTGACGGCGGGGATGAACGGTGCGTTCGAGTTCCTGACCTTCCAGAAGGAGCGCGGCATCGAGGTGGAGTCGCTGGGCGCGCTGCCGCTGCACTTCGCCAAGCTGGCCGGTGCCTGGGACGGCCAGGTGACGATGAACTACGGCTCGCTGGAGATGCTCGGCCCGTGGGTGCCGGTGGTGTCGAAGGTGTGCGTCGCGGGCACGCTGCTGGGCTTCGGCTGGCTGCTGCTGTGGCGGCTGCGGGCGGTGCGCTGGCAGCCGTCGACGGCGTACGACGCGGCGTTGGCGGCGCTGCTGGTGTTCACGGTGACGAGCCGGGTGATCAGCCCGCAGTACCTGGTGTGGCTGGTGGGCCTGGCGGCGGTGTGCCTGACCGTCCGGGGCACCCGGCAGAAGCCGGTGGCGGTGCTGATCCTGGTCGCGACGGTGCTGACCACGGTGGAGTTCCCGATCCTGTTCGGTGCGGTGCAGCGCAGCGAGCCGTGGGGTGTGGCGGTGCTGACCGCGCGCAACCTGCTGCTGCTGGCGGCCACCGTGGTGTCCTGCCGCAGGCTGTGGCGCTCCACCCGAGGGCCGGATGCGCAGGCCACGCTGGTGCTGCCGCCGGAGCCGCCGGTGCAGGGGTACCCGGTGCGCCCGGGCATCGCGTACGAGCAGGCGCTGCTGGACGATCTGGACAGCCCGCGGACGGCGCCGACCTCGTGACCGGCCGGGGCGTGCCCCGCGCCTCGGAGAGCCATCGCTGAAAGTTTCTGCAAAGCCTTGCAGGCATGTCGGCGCCCTGGCAGCATCGTGCCCCGTCAGCCGATGCCGCCTGTGGAGGGCCCGCATGCCCGAGAGCTCCGATTTCGACGTCCTCGTGGTGGGCGGTGCGGGCGTGGACACCATCGTCCGCGTGGAGCGCCTGGAGATCCCCGGCTCCGACTCCGTCGGGGTGCCGCCGGTCCACGACTACGCGGGCCACACCGGCAGCGGCGTCGCGCTCGGCTGCCACCGGCTGGGGCTGCGCACCAAGTTCCTCGACTTCCTCGGCGACGACCCGCAGGCCGAGCTGGTGCTGGCCGCCTTCCGCCGCGCCGGCCTGGACTTCAGCCACCTGGTCTCCCCCGCCGGCACCCCGCGCGGGGTGAACCTGGTGGACGCCGACGGCCTGCGCTTCTCCTTCTACGACGGCCGTCACCCCGCCGATCTGCGGCTGCCGTCCGACTTCTACCTGCCGTTCCTGGAGCGGGCCCGGCACGTGCACCTGTCGATCACCAACATCAACCGGGACATGCACCAGGACATCGAGCGGCTCGGTGCGACCAGCTCCACCGACCTGCACGCCTGGGACGGCGTGAACGAGCACCATCGGCACTACGCGCTCCGCGCCGACCTGGTCTTCCTCTCCGCGGCGGGCCTGGGCGGCCGGCCCGAGGAGGTCATGCGCGGAGTACTGGCCGGGGGCCGGGCCCGGCTGGTGGTGGCCACCGCCGGCGCCGACGGCAGCTACCTGCTGGAGCGCGGCGACACCGAAGTCCGGCACGTGCCGGCGGTCGACCCGGGCCGCCCGGTGGTGGACAGCAACGGCGCCGGCGACGCCTTCGTCAGCGGCTTCCTCGACTCCTGGCTGGCCGGGCGGCCGGCCGAGGAGTGCATGCTGGCGGGCTCGGTGGCCGGGGCGCACGCCTGCACCACCGCCGGCACGCACGGCGGCCTGATCGACGCCGAGGGCCTGGCCGCCGGGCTCGCCGCGGTCAGGACCGACCGGTCTCAGCGCCGCAGCTGACGCACCAGCTCGGTCGCCCAGGCCTTGGTGAAGGCGGGGAGGTCGAGGCCGAGCTCGGCGCGCAGCACGGCCTCGAGCCTGGCCGGGTCGCCCATGGCGCCGACCTCCCGGTAGAGCCGGACGAGCCGCTGCGGGCCGTACCTGTTCGCGATCATCTCGCAGGCCAGCCAGGCCTGCTCGTAGGCCTGGGCGATGCCGGGGGCGCCGGCGGCGAAGTCGGCGTCGGCGGGCAGCGCGGTGGGCACCCGGCCGGCGGCGACGTCCCGGCCCAGCTCGGGCGCGATCTGCTTCGGGGTGCGGCCGGCCCCGCGGTAGCCGGTGTAGTCGGCGACGCCCTCGGAGAGCCAGAGCGGTGTCCAGCTGCGGGTGGCGGCCCGGGTCGCCACATGGGTGGCCTCGTGGGTGACGACCACCCGGCGGCCGAGGTCGCTGAGCCCGCGGAACGCCTCCGGGTTGACCAGCACCCGGTCGGCCGGGGTGGCGGCGGGCTCGCCGCCGGCGGCCACGGTGACCGCGGCGATGCCCTGGTACGACCCTGCGGTGACGTCGAGCATCCGGGCGAACTGGGGCTCGGTCGCGGGGCTGAGCAGCAGCAGCCGGCCGGGCCAGCCGTCGCCCCACAGCTCGGAGACGGCGGGCACCGCACGGTCGGCGACGGCGGCCAGGCCGGCGAGCTCCTCGGCCGTCCCGAGGCCGAGGACGAGGGAGCGCTCGCCCTGGGCGACCCGGGTCTCGCCGAGGTCCCAGAGGGCGGCGCTGCCGTCGGGCTCGTCCCCGGAGAGCAGCCAGCCGGCGGGGGTGCGGTCGAAGGTGAGGCGGCGCGGGAGGACGGCGGGGTGCTCGTCGATGCCGCGCAGCCGGTGGGAGAGGCCCGCGGTGACGGTGAGCCGCCCGTCGGGGGCCGGTTCGCCGATCTCGCTGATCCGGTACTCGACCGCGGAGAAGGGCACGGCGGCGACCCTGGCGGCGGCCCGGTCCTGGGCGGCGCGGGCGGCCGGGGCGGTGCCGGCGAGCAGCGCGGCGCGGTCGGCGCGCAGCAGGGCGCGGGCCCGGCCGGCGAGCACGTCGTCGATCCGGGCCCGGATGCCGGCGTTCGGCGCGCCCTGCGGCAGCAGGGCCGCGGCCCGCCGGTCGGCGGCGGGCACCACATGGGGTGCGGACAGCTGGAGGAGGCCGCCGGCGGCGAGCAGCAGCGCGGCACGCCGGGAGAGCCGCCCTCCGGCGGGAGGTGCGGAACGGCCCGCCGCGGAATGCCGGGGCAGGTCGGTGACCAGGGGTTCGGCCTCCCCGCCGGACGGGCCGGGCTGCCGGTGGACGGTGCTCAGACCCGCACCACCCCGCTGACGGGCATGGCGTTGACGCTCTCGTAGCGGACCCGGGCGCCCGGGTAGGGAGCGTGCACGACGACGCCGCCGCCGGCATACATGCCGACGTGGTGCATGTCCCTGTAGAAGATCACCAGGTCTCCCGGTTGCGCCTCGGACAGGCTCACTCGCCGCCCCGCGTTCGCCTGCGCCTGCGAGGTGCGCGGCAGGGTGACTCCGGCCTGCCGCCAGCTCCAGTACATCAGACCGGAGCAGTCGAAGGTACGAGGGCCGGTCGATCCGTACACATACGGAGATCCGATCTTACTGATGGCGGCGGCCAGGGCGGCGGCCGCGCGCTCGGAGGAGGCCGGCCGGTCGCCGAGGTCGGGGCGCTCGAGGCCCCGGGCGGCACGGCGGGCCGCGGCGGCGGCGTCGTCCTCCGCCAGCCGGGCGCGCTCCGCGGCGGTGAGACCGTCGAGCAGCCGCTGGGCGTCGCCGAGCCGCTGCCGGATCTCCTCCTTGCTCGCGGCGAGGGAGCGGCGGACGTCCTCCAGCTCGGCGAGCTTGGAGGTGGCCTCGGCACGCCGCTGGTCGAGCCTGCGCTGGCGCTCGAGGACGCGGCGCAGGGTCTCGCTCTGGCGGCCGGCGGCCTGGTCAAGGGCGCGGGCCCGGGTGAGGTACCCGGCCGGGTCGGACTCCAGCATCAGCCGGACGGCCGGGTCGAGGCCGCCGTCCCGGTACTGCGCGGCGGCGGCGGTGGCGAGGTCGGTGTAGAGGCCGTTGAGCTCCTCCTGCCCGGTGGCGACCTGCTCCTGGAGGCGGGTGGCCTCGTCCTGCAGCCTCCGCTGCTCCTCCTGGGCGGCGTTCGCCCGTTCGCTGGCCTGCTCGGCCTCGTCGTAGAGCCGGTCGACCCTGGACTTGACGTCGGCCGGCCGCCGGGAGGGGTCGGCCGGCGCCGCGGGGGCGCCCCAGGCGCCGGTGCCGACGGAGGCGCCCACGGCGGTGGTGGCCGCGGCGGTGAGCACCAGGGCTCGGGCGAGGGCGTGACCGCCCGGCAGTTGGGGGCGACGGTGCACGGACATGCGGCGGCGGCTCCGTTCCTGCGGCCGGACGCCCGCGGCCGCCCCGACGGGCGGTCGTCCTCGCGGAGGTCCGGGGGCAGACGTTAGCGAGTCCCGCCGATCTAGTCCAAACCCTGTCATCCACGAATATTTGACCTTCAATCGGACATTCAGCCGAATCAGCCCGCCTGCCTGCGGGAACGGCCGCGGGCCCGGCCCCCTGGGGAGCCGGGCCCGCGGCAGGCCGCCGGACGGAAGGTCAGATCCGCACGATCGCCGAGATCGGCATCGCGGTCGCCGAGACGTAGCGGACCACCGCGCCGGTGTGCGGCGCGTGGATCACCTGGCCGCCGCCCACGTACATGCCGACGTGGTGCCGGTCGCTGTAGTAGATGACCAGGTCGCCGGGCTTGGCGTTGGCGATGTTGGTGCCGACGTTGGTGCCCGCACCGGCCTGCGACTGCGAGGTCCGCGGGATCGACACGCCGGCCTGGCGGTACGCCCACTGCATCAGACCGGAGCAGTCGAACTGGTTGGGGCCGGCGGCTCCGTACACGTACGGGGAGCCCAGCTTGGACTTCACGGCCTCGATCGCCCGGGCGGTGTAGGAACCGGTCGGCACGTCGGCGGTGCCGAGGTCGGGACGGACGGTGTCGCGCGAGGCCCGGTCGGCGGTGGCCTTGGCGGCGGCCGCGGCGCGGGCCTCGGCCGCGGCCAGCTCTTCCTTCTCCTTCTGGGTGAGGGTGTTCAGCAGGGCACTGGCCTTGGCCAGCTTGCCCTGGAACTCCTCCTTCTTGGCCTTGAGGGCCCGGGTGCTGGTGTCCAGCTCGGCGAGCTTGTGCTCGGCCTCGGTCTTCTGGACGTCCAGCTTGGCCTGCTCGGCCTTGAAGGACTTGAGCGTGTCGGCCTGGGTCGCATTCATCCGGCTGACCGCCCCGGCCTGGCCGAGGAAGTCGCCGGGGTTGCTGGAGAGCATCAGCTTGACCGTGGGCGAGATGCCGCCGTCGCGGTACTGCTGGGCGGCCACCTCGGCGAGGCGGCCCTGAACGCCGCTCACCTCCGCCTGCTGGCGGGCGACCTGGTCCTGGAGCCGGGTGACCTGCTTCTGCAGGTCCTGCTGCTTCTCGGTCGCCGCGAGGTACTCCTCGTTGGCGGCCTCGGCCTGCTCGTTGAGCTGGTCGACCTGGGCCGCGACCTGCTCCTTGGTGGGCGCCGGGTCGGCGTGCGCACCGGTCTGCGAGGAGAGTGCCACCGCAGTGGCGGCTGCCGCAGTCAGGATCGAGGCGCGGGTACGGCCGACGGGCTTGGGACGACGATGGGACGCCACGAAGGCGGACTCCTTCTTCCTCACACCGCCTACCGGGTGAGCTGACGGGTTCGGGCCGGAAGCATTGCCCTACGACGCCTCACGGCCACCCCTGCACGGTCCGCGGTCCGATCCGCGGCCCGGCCGGCGCGGCCGACCTGACGCCGATTCACCCCGGGGGAAACGTGGTTCCCCGGCTCCGTTCGACAGCGCCCCCGCAGGGGCTCCCCGTGGGCAGTCGGGCTGCCCTGCTGCGTCGCGGACTCGGCGGTGACCGCCACCGTCGCCCGGGTTGGGCGCTCGACTGTGCGGCGGTCCGTGGGTCATGACCCTAGTAACCGATCCGTGATCCGTTCAAATCCTTGTCAGAAAAACATCGGGGGAATGTTGTCGTGAAAATGTGATTGCGACTGCCGGTGACCGATAATCCACGCTCGGCTGACGAGTTTTCACCGCACGCCCGACAAAGCCGACGCCCGGGCGTGTCGGAGATCACACGGTGATCACGACGCGCCCGGGCGTGTCATGCAGCGTCAGAAACGCCGCAGGTGGGGCATATGTCCGAATTGCTACCGATGGGTCAGACGCGGCGAATGGTCTTGATCGGCAGGATGTCCGCATCCATCAGCTTCACCACGTCGCCGGTGCGCGGCGCGTGGACGACGAGGCCGTTGCCGACGTACATGCCGACGTGGTGCGCGTCCGAGTAGTAGATGACGAGGTCACCCGGCTGGGCGGCGGCCAACGAGGGGACGCGGGTGCCGACGCTCGCCTGCGACTGCGAGGTGCGCGGCAGCGACACGCCGGCCTTGGCGTACGCCCACACCATCAGACCGGAGCAGTCGAAGGAGTTCGGGCCGGTGGCGCCCCAGACGTACGGGGTGCCGCGCTTGCCCATCGCCGCCGAGACGGCGGTCGCCGCGTAGCCCGCGGCCGGCGGCAGGCTGCCGACGTCGTAGCGGTCGTCGCTGCGCGAGGCGCGGTCACTGCCGAGGATCGCGGCGCGCTCGGCGGCCGTCAGCGTGCTCAGTAGGCGCTGGGCCTCGGAGAGCTTCTTCTGGACCTCCGACTTGGCGTCGTTCAGCGCCTGGGTGGAGTTGTCCAGCTCGGCGAGGATGGCCGCGGCCTCCTGCTTCTGCTGGTCCAGCCGGCGCTGCTGGTCCCGCAGGCCCTTCAGCGTGGACGCCTGGGTGTCGGTGGCCTGCTCGTTGCTGGACGCCCGGTCGAGGTAGTTGTCCGGGTTCGAGTCCAGCATCAGCGCGACCGTCGGGTCCACGCCACCGGTGCGGTACTGGTCGGCGGCCACCGCGGACAGGCCGGACGCCACCTGGGAGAGCTGCTCCTGGCCGCGGGCGATCTGGTCCTGCAGCTGGTCGGCCTGCTTGCGGAGCTGGTCGGCCCGCTCCTTGGCGCCGTTGTACTTCTCGGCCGCCTGCTCCTGCTCCTCGAGCAGCTTGTCGACCTGGACCTTCACCTCGTCCTTGCTCGGCTTGGCCGGCGCGGCGTGTGCGGCGGCCTGGGCCGAGAGGGCGACCGCAGTCGCGGCGGCAGCGGTGAGCACGGTGACCCGCGCGCGGCTCGGCTGCTTGGGACGGCGGTGGGAGGCCAAGGGACTAGCTCCTTCTTCCTGCTGGACTCACCCGATCGAGTGGACGTCCGGAAAATAGGTTTGACGCCAGACCCTAGTGAAGATCCGTCCCCGGCGCCACTCCCCGACCGGGCGAACTTGTCGCACGGACCCGGATTTCACCACCCCGACACAACCCCGCCACCTGGGCCGACGGCCCGTCAGGGCCTGGCGAGCCGGTTGAGCAGCAGAATCGACGCGACCGGACGCGCTCCCGCCTTCCGCACGCCGTCCGCGACCTCCTTGTCGGTGGAGACCACCACGACCGGCCGGCCCTGCGGCTCGGCCCGCACCAGGCGGCGGATCAGTTCGTCCGCGGTCTCCCCCGTGCGGCTGAAGCGGACCCGGACCCCGCGCGGCGGCGCCATGATCACCGGAACGTCCAGGTCCTGCCCGTCGAAGACGCAGGTCACCTCGGCCTGGGTGCGCTGCGCCAGCATCGCCAGCCCGCCGAGCAGCCGCATCCGCTGCTGCTCCAGCGGCAGCGTCGGATAGCCGGTCTTGGTCACGTTGTAGCCGTCCACCACCAGGTGCACCTGAGGGATCGCCAGCAGCTGATCGAGCAGCGCCGGGTCGTCCTCGGCCAGCCCGCGCCGGGCCACGTCGTGCGGGTTCGCCGAACCGGGCTCCACCGCGTCCACCAGATCGGCCGGCCGCAGCTGGGAGACCGGCAGCGCCAACTCCCGCTGCAGGCCCTGCGCCGACTGGAGCACGGTGTCGAGCAGCAGCCGCAGCCGCATGTCCTCCACGCTCCGGCCCTCGCGCGCCGAACGCCGGCCGGCCTCGGCGGCCGTCTCCAGCTCGGTGATCCGGTGCCGCAGCCGGCGCGCCTCGCCCTCCGCCGCACTGCGCTCGACCGCGGCGGCGGCCCGGGCGGCGTCCAACTCGGCCTGCAGCTTGCGGACCTCCGCCTGCGCGCGCCGGGTGTCGCTCTCCAGGGAGCGGACGCGCTTGCGCAGCGACTCCGCCTCCCGGCGCACCCCCTCCGCATCGGCCCGCTGCCGCTCCAGGTCCGCCCGGGCCGAGGCACGCACCTCGGTGAGCTCCGCCTGGAGCTTCTCCACCACCCGGGCGGCCTCCGCGGCGGCGCCCTCGGCGTCCGCCCGCTCGACCTCGTCCCCCGCGTCGACGACCAGCCGGCTCCAGCCGACCGGGCGCAGCAGGTAGGCGGCGGCTGCCACGTCCATCGGATCGGCGGCGGCCGGAACGGTTCCGGACTCCAGCGCCTTCACCAGGTCGGGCTGCCCGAGCCGCAGCCGATCGGCTATCCGGACCCGGAACACCGGCTCCGCGTCCAGCGCCGCGGCCAGCGCGGTCCCCGCGTACTTGGCCCGCCGGGCGGGGGTGAACTTGGCGTACGGGCGCAGGCCGGACGGCAGCTCGCCGACCGGGATGGCGCCCAGGGCGTCGGCGGCGATGCCCACCACACGGCGGCGCACCCCTTCGGGCAGCGGGCGGTCCAACTGCTCGGACGGCGCGTCCCCGGCCGTCGGCCCGGCCCCGGGAGCGTCCGGCAGCTCCGCGTCCGCGGCGGGCTGCTGCCCCTGCGGCTCGGCCGGCCCGCTCGCTGCGTCCACCACGTCCTCGGCTCCGATCCTGCTCCCCGGGCCCGCGCGGCCGGTGGCCGCTGCCCTCGAATGCACCGCTCTGTGCAATTGTCCCGTCTACCGTGCCCAGCCGGGCACCGCGCCACACACCCCGGTGGCGCAGGAGCTCCACCGGGGTGTGTCGGAAGCGGAAGGCTCAGGCCTTCGACTCGTCCTCGGCCTGCTCCGCGGCGGCCTCGGCCCCGGGCCGGGCCACGAGCTCGACCTGGTCGACGGCGTTGCACCAGCGGCAACGGACCGATTCGAGGGTCTCGCTGAGCACCTCGGTCTCCTCCACCTTCGACTCGCCGCTGAGGTCGAAGTGCAGGTACTCCACCACCCGGGCCGAGCGCGTCACGTCGAAGCGGGTGAGGTTCCCGCAGAGCGTGCAGCGCCAGCGGGTCTCGGCGGTGGGGGCGGCGATGGTCATCGGAGGTCCTCTCGGATGGTCCCGGGTCCGGTCGTCCAAGCCTATTGCGTACGGCCCGGCCGACGGTCACCGGTCTTGGGGAACGGACAGGTCACCCGCTTGCAGCAGCGGCCGGTTCGCGGTGCGGGCTCCGAGGAATGCTCGCCGGTATGGCCGTCCCCGCCCCCGTCCCCGCACCGGTGCGCGAACCGGCGGGCGCCGGCGCCAGGGCCGCTGCCCGCACCCCGCTGGTCACCTACACGCTGATCGCACTGAGCGCCGTCGTCCTGCTGGCCGGCCCCAGCTTCGGCCTCAACCCGCGGTACGGCACCGGCAACGCCCGGGTCTGCGCCGAGCAGCGCTTCGAGCAGCACTGGGGCGCCGTCCCCGCCGAACTGCTGGCCGACCGTCCGCTGGACGCCGGCCGGCTGGCCGCCCTGCCGCCGGCGGTACCGGGCTGCACGCTCTCCCCCGCACCGCACAAGATCCCGTTCCTGTCGGTGCTGAGCTCGCTGTTCGTCCACGCGGGCTGGCTGCACCTGGTCGGCAACCTCCTCTTCCTCTACGTGTTCGGCCCCGACCTGGAGGAGCGCCTCGGCCGGCTGCGCTTCCTCCTCTTCTATCTGGGGGTCGGCTACCTGGCGACGTACGGCTGGGCGCTGGCCGAGGCCGACTCCGCGGAATCGGCGCGCGCACTGGTCGGCGCCTCGGGCGCGATCGCCGGGGTGCTCGGCGGCTACCTGCGGCTGTACCCGAGGGCCCGGGTGACCGCCCTGGTGCCGCTGCTGCTCTTCCTGCCGCTGCGGTTCCCGGCCTGGCTGGTGCTCGGCCTGTGGTTCGCCCTGCAGTGGTGGCCGCTCGGCCCGGCGGTGCCCGGGGTGGCGTACCTGGTGCACGTCATCGGCTTCAGCGCGGGCTGGCTGGCGATGTGGGCGGCGGGCCTCCGGCAGGGCAGACGGGCCCGGCCGACGGCCGATACGCTGAGCCGTACCCCACACACAGGAGCCGAAGAGTGATCACCGCGATCGTCCTCATCAAGACCAGCGTCGACCGGATCCCCGAGATCGCCGAGGCGATCGCCGCGATCGAGGGCGTCAGCGAGGTCTACTCGGTGACCGGCAGCTACGACCTGGTGGCGATGGTCAGGGTGCGCCGGCACGAGGACCTCGCCGAGGTGATCCCGGGTCAGGTCAACAAGGTGCCGGGCGTGGAGCACACCGAGACCCAGATCGCGTTCCGCACCTACTCCCAGCACGACCTCGAGGCGGCCTTCGCCCTCGGCCTCGACGAGTAGGGGCAACCCGCCCAGGGGCGACCGCTCAGGCCGCCCGGTCGGTGTCCGCGACGCAGCGGCCGCCCTCGTTGCGGTAGGTCCAGCGGGCGCCGTCGGTGACCAGCTCGCGGACGGCGGCCAGGAAGCGGTCCACGTGCTCCACCGGGGTGCCCGCGCCGAAGCTGACCCGGATCGCGTTCAGGCTCCGCTCCCCGGGCAGCGAGGGCTCCGGCGCACCGCACTCGGAGGGCGCGGCCTCCTCCCCGCCGAGCAGGGTCCGCACCAGCGGGTGCGCGCAGAACAGGCCGTCCCGCACGCCGATCCCGTACTCGGCGGAGAGCGCCGCCGAGAAGTGCGAGCTGTTCCAGCCGCGGACGACGAAGGACAGCACCCCGACCCGGGCCGAGCCCTCGCCGAACAGGTTGAGCACCCGGACCTCGGGGATCGCGGCCAGCCCGTCGGTCAGCCGCTCGATCAGCGCCTGCTCGCGCGCCTCCAGCGCGTCGAACCCGGCCTCGGTCAGCGCCCGGCAGGCCGAGGCGATCGCGTACGCGCCGATCACGTTCGGCGAACCGGCCTCGTGCCGGGCCGGACCGCCGTGCCACTCCACCGCCACCGAGCCGTCCGCCTCCCTGGCCACCGTACGGCTGGCGCCGCCGCCGGCGAGGTACGGCTCGGCCGCGTCCAGCCAGTCGCTGCGCCCGGCGAGCACGCCGGCGCCGAACGGTGCGTACAGCTTGTGACCGGAGAACGCGACCCAGTCCACGCCGAGTTCACGGACCGACAGCCGGTGGTGCGGGGCGAGCTGGGCGGCGTCCAGGACGACCCGGGCGCCGTGCCGGTGGGCGGTCTCGGTGAGCTCGGCGATCGGCCACAGCTCGCCGGTGACGTTGGACGCCCCGGTGACGCACAGCAGGCGCGGGCCGTCCGGGGTGCCCGCGGCGAGCGCGGCGTCGAGGGCGGCGACCGCCTCGGCGCGGGAGCGCGGGGCGCGGAGGTACTCCACCGTCAGACCGGCGTGCCGCCAGGGCAGCAGGGAGGCGTGGTGCTCGGTCTCGAAGGCGTAGACGCGGGTGCCGGCGGGCACCGCGCCGGCCAGCAGGTTGAGCGAGTCGGTGGTCGCGCGGGTGAACACCACCTGGTCGTCCTCGCGCAGGTCGAGGAAGTCGGCGACGGTGCGGCGGCTCTGCTCGAACAGGTCGGTGGAGAGCTGCGAGAGGTAGCCCGCGCCGCGGTGGACGCTGCCGTAGTAGGGGGCGTAGGCGGCGATGTCGTCCCAGACGCGCTGCAGGGCGGGGGCGCTGGCGGCGTAGTCGAGGGCGGCGTAGCCGACCTTCTCACCGGTGGCGAGCGGGACCTGGACGTCGTGGCCGAGGACGGCGAGGGGGGCGCAGATTTCGGTGGACAGCGACACGAGGATGCACTCCTTCACGGGGTGGGGACCCCGGGGAAGCATCGCCGGAAGTCCGCGCTTGCCACGCGGACGGTCTGCCGCACGGCCCGGTCCTCACCCAGGGCACCCCGCCACGGACGGAGGGTTGCCGGACAGCAAGCTGGGGCTTGACGCTGCCACTCATGACCTGACGCAGACTCTAGGTGACCTCTGTGCAACTGGTCAACCACAGACAGGGGCGCGGCGAGCTGCGCAGGACGGAAGTGACGGTGCCGCACCTTCCGCCGCGCAGTTCGCCGCGCCCCTCAGTGACTCGCCCTACTTGTTGGTCGCCTCGGCCCAGCGCTCGAGCGTGGCCTCGGCCGCGCCCGAGTCGATGGCGGCGGCCGCCCGCTCCATGCCGGCCGCGAGCTGCTCGGTGAGCGGGGCGTCCGTGAGGTCGAGTGCGGTGAGTGCGGCGGCCGTGTTGAGCAGGACGGCGTCCCGGACGGGCCCCTTCTCGCCGGCGAAGAGCCGCCGTGCGACACCGGCGTTGAACTCGGCGTCCGCTCCCCGCAGCGCCTCGATCCCGGCGAGCTCCAGCCCGACGTCCCGGGGGTCGAAGGAGGTCTCGGTGATGGTGCCGTCCTTGACGATCCACACGTGCGAGGTGGTGCAGACGGTGAGTTCGTCGAGGCCGTCGTCGCCGCGGAAGACCAGGGCGGAGGCGCCCCGGCGGGCGAGGACGCCGGCGATCAGCCCGGCGAGGCGGGTGTCGAAGCAGCCGACGGCGTGCGAGGTGACCCGGGCCGGGTTGGTCAGCGGGCCGAGGATGTTGAAGGCGGTGGGCACGCCGAGGCCGGCCCGGGCGGTGGCCGCGTGCCGCATCGCGGGGTGGAACTTCGCGGCGAAGCAGAAGGTGAGGCCGACCTCCTCGGCGACCTCCGCGACCCGCCGGGCGCCGAGGTCGAGGCTGATGCCGAGCTTCTCCAGGACGTCGGAGGAGCCGGAGGCCGAGGAGGCGGCCCGGTTGCCGTGCTTGACGACCTTGGCGCCGGCCGCGGCCGCGACGATCGCGGACATGGTGGAGATGTTGACGGTCTTGGCTCGGTCGCCGCCGGTGCCGACGATGTCGACGGCGGGGCCTGGGATGTGCAGCGGCTCGGCGTGCGCGTACATCGCGTCGACCAGGCCGGCGATCTCCTCGACGGTCTCGCCCTTGGCCCGCAGCGCGACCATGAAGCCGGCCACCTGGACGGGCGAGGCCTCGCCGCTCATGATCTGGTCCATCGCCCATGCGGTGTCCGCCTCTGCGAGGTCCTCGCCGCGCAGCAGTGCCGACAGGACGTCCGGCCAGGTGCGGACCACCTGCACGGGGTCCTTGCCGCCGTTCGCAGGGTTCACGTTCACCATGGCCGACTCCAGCTCTCATCGGTAGTGCGCCGATACGGGGACGGAGTCAGCCTAGCGAGCGGCGGCGGGCGGCCGCGCCGATCCCGCCGCCCCTTCTCTCCTGGTGAGACGGGTGGTCGCCGCGTGCCCGGTCAGCGGTGGGCGGGCGTCCGCTTGGCGATCCGGGCGCGGAGCAGGGTGGCCGCGGCCTCGGCGAGGGCCACCGGGTCGACGGGCTGGGCGATGGCGGCGTCGGCCCGGCTCCAGGCGGCGAGCCAGGAGTCCTGCGGCCGGCCGATCAGCACGAGGACGGGCGGGCAGCCGTAGATCTCGTCCTTGAGCTGGCGGGTGAGGCCGAGGCCGCCGGCCGGGACGGCCTCGCCGTCGAGCACGCACAGGTCGATGCCGCCCTTCTCCAGGGCGCGCAGCACGGCGGGAGTGGTCGCGCACTCCAGGTACTCCACGGCCGGGAGGTCCGCGGCGGGCCTGCGGCCGAGTGCCAGGGTCACCTGCTCGCGGGTGTTGCGGTCGTCGCTGTAGACGAGAACGGTGAGCGTCTCGTCGGTCGTGTGCGCCATGGGCCCTGCTCCCGGGTGCTCGTCCTCTTAATATGTGCCGCTCCGAACGGCCCAGTGTGATCCGGGCCACGTCCGTCTTCGGATGCTACTCCGGAGGGCGGCTTCCGGTGACCCCCTGACGCGATCTCTCTCAAGTCGCCGCGCACGGATCTCACCCGTGCGGGGTACCCGGGGTCACCCGTATCGAACAACCGTCAGAAAACGGGCGGCCCTGCGGGCCGGGGCAGCGCGTTCCGGCAGGTCGCGACCAGGGGGGCATACCCCACGCACCGGACACTCCGAGGAGCACCCCCCGGCGTGAAGACGGAATAAGGGACCGACATAATGTCCGTCGTGGCGACAGCAACAGCAACAGAAACCGGACACGCGCACGGAGCGGTCAACAGGCCGAACCTGGTCAGCGTCGGAACCATCGTCTGGCTGAGCTCGGAGCTGATGTTCTTCGCGGCCCTGTTCGCGATGTACTTCACGCTCCGCTCGGTCATGGGCCCAGAGTTCTGGACCGAGAAGGCGGACGCCCTCAACGTGCCGTTCTCCTCGGTGAACACCACGATCCTGGTGCTCTCTTCCCTCACCTGCCAGCTCGGCGTGTTCGCCGCCGAGCGCGGTGACGTCAAGAAGCTCCGCTCGTGGTTCTACATCACCTTCGTGATGGGTGCGATCTTCATCGGCGGCCAGATCTTCGAGTACACCGAGCTGGTCAAGGTGGACGGTCTGTCCCTGTCCTCCGACCCGTACGGCACGGTGTTCTACCTGACCACCGGCTTCCACGGTCTGCACGTGACGGGTGGTCTGATCGCCTTCCTGCTGGTCCTGGGGCGGACGTACGCCGCCAGGCGGTTCACGCACGAGCAGGCCACCGCCGCGATCGTCGTGTCGTACTACTGGCACTTCGTCGACGTCGTGTGGATCGGCCTGTTCGCGACCATCTACCTGATCAAGTAAAGGCTGATCAGGTCGCTGGCCGCCGGCCGGAGAGCACCCGCCCCACGCGGGAGCCCCGCCGACCAGTCCGCCCCGACCCGGGTACCGGCCCCGAGCAGACCGGCCCCTCGGGCGCAGCCACCCAGCCGACCAGATCCTGACACCGGGGTTAATCCGTGAAAAAGCTCTCCGCACGACGGCGCCACCCACTGGCGGCGCTGGTCGTCCTACTTCTCGCCCTGGCGGCCACCGGGGGGCTGTACGCCGCGTTCGCGCCCGCCGAGAAGGCGCAGGCCGACACCTCCGCGCAGTCGCTCGCCATCGACGAGGGCAAGAAGCTCTTCGCCGTGGGCTGCTCCTCCTGCCACGGCCTCGACGGCCAGGGCTCCTCCGACGGCCCCAGCCTGGTCGGCGTCGGCTCCGCCGCGGTCGACTTCCAGGTCGGCACCGGCCGCATGCCGGCCCAGCAGAGCGGCGCCCAGGCGCCCGCGAAGAAGGTCGTCTACTCCCAGGCGCAGATCGACCAGCTGGCCGCCTACGTGGCCTCGCTCGGCCCCGGCCCGGTCGCTCCGGCCAAGGAGCAGTACACCTCCACCGACCCGAACGACGTGGCCAAGGGCGGCGAGCTCTTCCGGACCAACTGCGCCCAGTGCCACAACTTCGCCGGCAAGGGCGGTGCCCTGACGAAGGGCAAGTACGCCCCGTCGCTGGAGGGCACCTCCCCGAAGCACATCTACGAGGCCATGCAGACCGGCCCGCAGAACATGCCGTCGTTCCCCGACACCACCATGCCGGAGGAGCAGAAGAAGCAGATCGTGGCCTGGGTCAGCCACACCAACGACGAGCCCAACCCCGGTGGCCTGGCCCTGGGCAGCCTCGGTCCGGTGACCGAGGGTCTGTTCGGCTGGATCTTCGCCCTCGGTGCGCTCATCGTGACCGCGATCTGGGTCGCCGCCCACACCACCAAGGCCAAGAAGTCATGAGCCACGAGATGTCTGACGAGAAGCTGCCGGAGCCGCACGGCTCCGAAGGGCACGAGATCGCCGTCCACGGCGACCCGTTCGCCGACCCCGGTCTGCCGGCCCACGAGCCGCGCCGGACCGACATCGACGAGCGCGCCGCCAAGCGCGCCGAGCGGCAGGTCTCCCTGCTGTTCATCGTCTCGATGCTCGCCACCGTGGGCTTCATCGCCTCGTACGTGGCCATCGACATCGACAAGATCGTCTACATCTTCCCGCTGGGCCACGTCAGCGCGCTGAACTTCGCGCTCGGCATGACCCTCGGTGTGGCGCTCTTCTGCATCGGTGCGGGCGCCGTCCACTGGGCGCGCACCCTGATGTCGGACCACGAGATCCCGGCCGAGCGCCACCCGATCGAGGCCGACGACGAGCTGCGTGCCGACGTCATCGAGCAGTTCCAGACCGGCGCCGCGGAGTCCGGCTTCGGCCGCCGCAAGATGCTGCGCAACACCCTGATCGGCTCGATGGCCCTGGTGCCGCTGTCCGGCGTCGTGCTGCTGCGCGACCTCGGCCCGCTGCCCGAGGACAAGCTGGCGCACACCGGCTGGCGCGTGGCCACCCCGGCCAAGCCGCTGCCGCTGATCAACATGAACACCAACGAGCCGATGAAGCCCGAGGACATCGTGGTCGGCTCGCTGACGTTCGCCAAGCCCGAGGGCCTGGAGGAGGACCAGGAGGACTTCCAGGTCCAGATCGCCAAGGACGCCCTGATGATCGTCCGCATCGCGCCGGAGGACATCAAGGACAAGTCGTCCGCGGAGCTCGGCTTCGAGGGCATCCTCGCCTACTCGAAGATCTGCACCCACGTCGGCTGCCCGATCAGCCTCTACGAGCAGCAGACCCACCACGCGCTCTGCCCCTGCCACCAGTCGACCTTCGACCTGGCGGACGGCGCGCGCGTCATCTTCGGCCCGGCCGGCCACCCGCTGCCGCAGCTGAAGATCACCACTGACGAGAAGGGCTTCCTGGTCGCCACCGGCGACTTCGAGGAGCCCGTCGGCCCGAGCTACTGGGAGCGGCCGTGAGCACCGCGAACAGCGCCAACAGCGGCGCCTCCAAGCCGGCCAGCACCCGCGCGAACCCCGCGAGCAAGTGGGAGGCGGCCGCTGACTGGACGGACGGACGGCTGGGTATCTACACCCTCGCCAAGTCCAACCTGCGCAAGATCTTCCCGGACCACTGGTCCTTCATGCTGGGCGAGATCTGCCTCTACACCTTCATCATCATCATCCTGACCGGCGTCTACCTGACGCTGTTCTTCCAGCCGAGCATGGCCGAGACCGTGTACCACGGTTCGTACGCCCCGCTCAACGGCATCCGGATGTCCGAGGCGTACGCCTCGACCATGGACATCAGCTTCGAGGTGCGCGGCGGTCTGCTGATCCGCCAGATCCACCACTGGGCGGCGATCGTCTTCGTCGCCGCGATGCTGGTGCACATGATGCGCGTCTTCTTCACCGGCGCGTACCGCAAGCCGCGCGAGATCAACTGGCTCTTCGGCGCCGGTCTGCTCTTCCTCGGCATGTTCGACGGCTTCATGGGTTACTCGCTGCCGGACGACCTGCTGTCCGGTACCGGTATCCGCTTCATGGAGGGCGCCATCCTGGCGGTGCCGCTGGTCGGCACCTACCTCCAGTTCTTCCTGTACGGCGGTCAGTTCCCCGGCACCGACATCGTGCCGCGGTTCTTCACCATCCACGTGCTGCTGATCCCGGGCATCATGCTGGGCCTGCTGGTGGCCCACCTGATCCTGGTCTTCTACCACAAGCACACCCAGTTCGCGGGCCCCGGCCGCACCGAGAAGAACGTCGTCGGCATGCCGCTGATGCCGGTCTACATGGCCAAGGCCGGTGGCTTCTTCTTCCTGGTGTTCGGCGTCATCGCGGCCGCCTCGGCGATCGCGACCGTCAACCCGATCTGGGCGTACGGCCCGTACCGCCCCGACCAGGTGTCCACGGACGCCCAGCCGGACTGGTACATGGGCTTCTCCGAGGGCCTGATCCGCGTCATGCCGGGCTGGGAGATCCGGGCCTGGGGCCACACCCTGAACCTGGGCGTGTTCATCCCGCTGATGGTCTTCCCGCTGGTCCTGGCCGTCATCTGGCTGTACCCGTTCCTCGAGTCCTGGGTCACCGGTGACAAGCGCGAGCACCACATCGCCGACCGCCCGCGCAACGCGCCGGTCCGCACCGGCTTCGGTGCGGCCTGGATCAGCCTCTACGTGCTGCTGCTCATCGGCGGTGGCAACGACCTGATCGCGACGCACCTGCACCTGTCGATCAACTCGATCACCTACTTCGTCCGGATCGGCTTCTTCGTCCTGCCGGTGCTGGTCTTCTTCATCACCAAGCGGTGGTGCCTGGGCCTGCAGCGCCGCGACAAGGACAAGGTGCTGCACGGCCGCGAGAGCGGCATCATCAAGCGCCTGCCGCACGGCGAGTTCGTCGAGGTCCACGAGCAGCTCCCGCAGGACAAGCTGTACAAGCTCACCGCGCACGAGCAGCCGCAGCCGATCGAGCTGCCGGCCGAGGTCGACGAGAACGGTGTCGCCCGCAAGGTCGGCCGCATCGCGAAGACCCGCGCCAAGCTCTCCGAGGCCTTCTACGGCGAGGGCGCCCAGATCGCCAAGCCGACCGCCGAGGAGCACCACGAGATCACGAGCGGCCACGGCCACCACTGATCCCGTACTGATCGCCACGGTCCGAGGGCCCCTGCCGAATCCGGCAGGGGCCCTCGGCCTTTCCCCGTCCCGCACGGCCGCGGAGGGCCCGGCACCGCCCGGTGCCCTGTCACAATGACCCTGTGCAGCTGAGCATCGATCACACCGCCGCCACTCCCCCGTACGAGCAGGTGCGGAGCCAGATCGCGGAGCAGGCCCGCAGCGGGGCGCTGCCCGTGGGGCTGAAGCTCCCGACCGTCCGCGCACTGGCGGGGGAGCTGGGCCTGGCCGCGAACACCGTCGCCCGGGCCTACCGGGAGCTGGAGGCCGACGGCGTGGTGGAGACGCACGGCCGGCGCGGCACGACGATCGCCGCGACCGGCGACAGCGCCCACCGGCTGGCCGCGGCGGCGGCCGCCGAGTTCGCCGAGCGGGTGCACCGGCTGGGCCTCACCCGGGACGAGGCGCTGGCCGCGGTCGACACGGCCCTCCAGGTCGCCTTCCGGGGCTGAGGCCCGGCGGGGTGGCTGTCAGAGCTGGGGCTGCATGTCCCCGGAGGCCCCGGCGGCGCTCTCGGCGGCACCGGCGGTGGAGATCTGACCGCCCGTCGCCGAGTGCTTCACGTAGTCCGTCCAGGAGATGTTCCAGTCGCCGAAGCCGTTCCCGAACGGCTCCATCTCGTGGCCCAGGCTGTTGACCACCTGGACGATGTCGCCGACCCGGGTGTTGTCGTAGAACCACTTGGCGTTCTCGGTGCTCATCCCGGTGCAGCCGTGGCTGACGTTGGCCCGGCCCTGGGAGCCGACCGACCAGGGGGCCGCGTGCACGTACTCGCCGCTCCAGGTCACCCGGGTGGCCCATTCCACCTGCAGGTCGTACGAGTCGGCGCTGCCGGAGGGTATGCCTATCGTGTCGCCGCTCATCCGGACGCTGGCCTCCTGGCCGAGCACGACCTTGATGCCGTTGCGGGTGTCGAAGCCGGGCTTGCCGGTGGTCACCGGGATGGTGCGGACCACTTCGCCGTTGCGGCGGTACGTCAGCTGGTGCGAGGCCGCGTCCACGACGGCCTCCACCCGGTCTCCGGTGCGGAAGGAGAGGCTGCTGGGCTCGCCGCCGTAGAGGCCGTCCGAGACCGGCACGCCGGTGAGGTCGAAGGACAGCCTCACCGTGGCGTTGGCCGGCCAGTACTCCTGCGGGCGGAAGTGCAGGTTGCTGTCGTCGACCCAGTACCAGGCGCCGGTGACGGCGGGCTGGGAGGTCACCGTGAGGCCCTGCTCGACCTCGCGGCGGGCCGCCGGGTCCTTCACCGGGGCGGAGAGCTTCACCGTGAGCGGCTGGCCGACGCCGTAGACGCCGCTGCCGGAGGAGTCCGGGCCGAGCTGGGCGGTGAGCAGGTTCTGCGCCGCCAGCGTGCTGAACGAGGAAGTGGTCTCGCCGCGGCCGCCCTTGCCGTCGTCAGCGGCTATTCGGACGGTGTAGGCCGTGCCGGCCCGCAGCTTCCCGGTGGTCTGCCAGCTGTGCCCGTCCTCCGACAGGCGGCCGGCCACCAGGCGGCCGTCCGGGCCGGAGACGGTGACGTCCGTGAGGGTGCTCCCGGGTTCGGCGGTCACCGTGAAGGGCTTTCCGGGGTCGACCCGCTCGCCGGACGGGGTCCGCACCAGGGGTGCGGCGTCCACGATCCGGGTCACCGGCCCGACGGCCGGGTCCGGGCTTCCGGACGAGCAGGCCGCGATCGGGGCCAGCAGGATGATGGCCGTTATGCCGGCCCGGCCGTGTGCGAGTCTCCGACAACCGTTCACCGGTGCCTCCGAGGTCTCCCGACGATGTACCAGAGCCTAGGAACGGGCGGGAGCCGTCAGCACCCCGGGAGGGACGGCCGTTGCACCAGGCGGGTGAGAGATCGTGGGGCTGCCCGGGGAACGCGCGAGGGCCGGGCGCCCCCGAGGGGGTGCCCGGCCCTTGCTCCGACGTGCCGGAACCTTACTGGTTCTGGTCCTCGCCGCGGTAGAACTCGAAGACCCAGCCGTAGATGCCGACCAGGATGATCGGCAGCGACCACCAGAGCAGCCACCAGCCGAAGATCACGCCGAGGAAGGCGAGCGCGCCGCCGACCGCGAGCGAGAGCGGCTGCCAGCTGTGCGGGGCGAAGAAGCCCAGCTCGCCGGCGTCGTCCGCGACCTCGGCCTCGGGGTTGTCGCCGGCGCCGCTGTCGACCCGGCGGGCGGTGAAGGCCAGGTAGTAGCCGATGAAGGCGCACAGGCCGAACGCCAGGAACAGCGCGGTCGTACCGGCCGGCTCCTTCGACCACAGACCGTAGACGACGGCCATGATCAGGATGAAGGCGGCGAAACCGCCGAAGATCTTGCCCTGCTCCTTCATCAGGCGTCGCCCTCCTTCTTGGACTTGCCCAGCTGCGGACGGTCGTACTGCGCCGGGGTCACGCCCGCGAAGTGCTTGGCCTGCTCACCGTGGTTCTCGAGGTAGTCCAGCGCGGCGATCTCCGGGTGGTGCAGGTCGAACGCCGGGGATTCCGAGCGGATGCGCGGCAGGGTGAGGAAGTTGTGCCGCGGCGGCGGGCAGGAGGTCGCCCACTCCAGCGAGCGGCCGTAGCCCCACGGGTCGTCCACCTCGATCTTCTCGCCGTACTTGGCGGTCTTCCAGACGTTGTAGAGGAACGGCAGGATCGACAGGCCGAGCAGGAACGAGCCGACGGTGGAGACGCCGTTCAGCGTGGTGAAACCGTCGGAGGCCAGGTAGTCGGCGTAGCGGCGGGGCATGCCCTCCGCACCGAGCCAGTGCTGGACCAGGAATGTGGTGTGGAAGCCGATGAACAGCGTCCAGAAGGTGATCTTGCCGAGCTGCTCGTCGAGCATCTTGCCGGTCATCTTCGGCCACCAGAAGTGGAAGCCGGCGAACATCGCGAAGACGACGGTGCCGAAGACCACGTAGTGGAAGTGGGCGACGACGAAGTACGAGTCCGAGACGTGGAAGTCGATCGGCGGGGAGGCGAGCAGAACACCCGTCAGACCGCCGAAGAGGAAGGTGACCAGGAAGCCGATCGTCCACAGCATCGGGGTCTCGAAGCTGAGCGAGCCCTTCCACATGGTGCCAACCCAGTTGAAGAACTTCACACCGGTCGGGACGGCGATCAGGAAGGTCATGAAGGAGAAGAACGGCAGCAGCACCTGGCCGGTGACGTACATGTGGTGGGCCCACACGGTCACGGACAGACCGGCGATCGCGATGGTGGCCGCGATGAGGCCGGAGTAGCCGAACATCGGCTTGCGGCTGAAGACCGGGACGATCTCCGACACGATGCCGAAGAACGGCAGCGCGATGATGTAGACCTCGGGGTGGCCGAAGAACCAGAACAGGTGCTGCCACAGCATGGCGCCACCGTTGGCCGGGTCGAAGACGTGCGCCCCGAACTTGCGGTCCGCCTCCAGGGCGAACAGGGCGGCGGCCAGGACCGGGAAGGCCAGCAGGATCAGCACGGCGGTCAGCAGGACGTTCCAGACGAAGATCGACATCCGGAACATCGTCATGCCGGGGGCGCGCATGCAGATGATGGTGGTGATGAAGTTGACCGCACCGAGGATGGTGCCGAAGCCGGAGAAGGCCAGGCCCATGATCCACATGTCGGCGCCCACGCCCGGCGAGCGGACGGCGTCGGACAGCGGCGAGTAGGCGAACCAGCCGAAGTCGGCGGCGCCCTGCGGGGTGAGGAAGCCGGCCACCGCGATGATCGAGCCGAACAGGTAGAGCCAGTAGGCGAACATGTTCAGACGCGGGAAGGCGACGTCGGGGGCGCCGATCTGCAGCGGCATGATCCAGTTCGCGAAGCCCGCGAACAGCGGGGTCGCGAACATCAGCAGCATGATCGTGCCGTGCATGGTGAACGCCTGGTTGAACTGCTCGTTCGAGAGGAGCTGCGTCCCCGGACGGGCGAGTTCGGCGCGCATGACCAGGGCGAGGATGCCGCCGATCAGGAAGAAGGCGAAGGAGGTCGCCAGGTAGAGCGTGCCGATCGTCTTGTGGTCGGTGGTGGTGAGCCACTTGATGATCGCGTTGCCCCGCCTGCCGACGCGGGCGCTCTTGCCGGCCGTGACGCTCCCGGCGCCCCCGCCGGCCGCGGCGGGCTCGTTGAGGATGGTCACTTCTTTTCACTTCCCGTGGTCTTCTCGCCGGCGCTGCCGGCGCCGAGGAGGCCCGAAGGCACCGCGCCGGACTGGCCCTTGGCCCGGAGCTCCTTCAGGTGCTGCTCGTACTGGTCGTGGGTGACGACCTTCACGTTGAACAGCATCCGGGAGTGGTCCTGGCCGCAGAGCTCGGCGCACTTGCCGGCGAAGGTGCCGAAGGAGGTCGGGGTCACCTGGAACTTGTTCACCACGCCCGGCACGACGTCCATCTTCATGAGGAAGTTGACGGGCCAGAAGTCGTGGATCACGTCGTTGGAGGTCAGCACGAACTCCACCGACTCGTTGATCGGCAGGTACAGGGTCGGCACCTCGGCCGGCGTGCCGACGTCGTACGCGGCGTTGGTGTTCGCCGGGTCCGGGATCTCGGTGTTCTCGTAGTTGAACGCCCAGTTCCACTGGAAGCCGACCACGTTCACCACGTGCTGCGGCTTCGCGCTGACCTCGGTCAGGCGCGCCTCGTCGCGGGCGACGAAGTAGAAGAGCACCGAGACGATGACAAGGGGGACCGCGGTGTACAGCGCCTCGATGGGCACGTTGTACCGGGTCTGAGCGGGGATCTCCACCTTGGTGCGGCTACGCCGGTGGAAGATCACGCTCCAGAGGATCAGACCCCACATCAGTGCGCCCACTGCCAGCGCCGCGATCCACGAGCCCTGCCACATGTGGAGGACCAGGGGGCCTTCCTCGGTGACGGGGGAGGGGAGGCCAAGCCTGGGGAGGTCGTTGGCCGAGCAGCCGGTGGCGGTCGCGATGACGAGGCCCAGTGCCAGCGCCTGAGGCAGCTTCCGCCGCATCGTGCGCCGCGGCGAGCGGTCGGAGCCGTTGGGACTCACGTAGCGCCTTCCCGAAGTCTCGCCCGCGATCGCGCCGCCTCCGGGAGTGCTGTTCGCCTCCCCGGCGACCCGGCCACGGGCACGGTTTGAATGCTTATGCGGGCCAAACGCTACTCCATCCTTATGCGGCACTCACGAGCAGCCCCCGCTAACGCGCCGCCCGCCTACCCGATCAGCCCCGGCAAGTCCGTAGGCCCAGGTCATGGCGGGCATTCGAGGGTCGCACGCCCGATCGGGGGACCCGGATGCGACACGCGGGTGACGGCCCGTCGGACGGGACGAACACGGCGAAATCGGGCGCCTGCACGCCGACCCGCCGAGCGGGGATAGCGTGGAAGGGTGTCGTACTTCGATGTGGCCTCCACCGCACCCCTGCACCCCGTCGCCCGGCAGGCGCTGAACGCGGCGATCGACGAGGGGTGGGCCGACCCGGCACGGCTCTACCGCTCCGGCCGGCAGGCCCGGATGCTGCTGGACGCCGCACGCGAGACCGTCGCCGCGGAGCTCGGCGCCCGGGCGGACGAGGTCTCCTTCACCGCCAGCGGCACCCAGGCCGTGCAGCTCGGCGTGCTCGGCGCCCTGCGCGGCAACCGCCGCCGCGGCGCCCACCTGGTGCACTCCGCCGTCGAGCACTCGAGCGTGCTGCACACCGCCGAGCTGCACGAGGCGCAGGGCGGCGAGGTGTCGGTCGTCCCGGTGGACCGCCACGGACGGGTGAAGGCCACCCAGTTCGCCGCCCGGTTCCGCGACACCACCGCGCTCGCCGTGCTGCAGAGCGCCAACCACGAGGTCGGCACCGTCCAGCCGGTCGACGAGGTGGCCGACCTGTGCGGCAACGTCGGCATCCCGCTGCTGGTCGACGCGGCGCAGAGCGCCGGGCGGCTGCCCGTCCCGCACGGCTGGTCGCTGCTGGCGGCCAGTGCCCACAAGTGGGGCGGGCCGGCCGGCGTCGGTGTGCTCGCCGTCCGCAAGGGCGTCCGGTACGCCTCCCCGCTGCCTCCGGACGAGCGGGAGCGCGGACGGGTGCCCGGCTACGTCAACGTGCCGGCGATCGTGGCCGCCGCCGCCTCGCTGCGCGCCGTGCGCGCCGACGCGGAACGGGAGAACGCCCGGCTGCACGGGTTGGTGGAGCACATCCGCACCCGGGTGCCGGAGCTGGTGCCGGAGGTCGAGGTGGTCGGCGACCCGGTGCGGCGGCTGCCGCACATCGTCACCTTCTCCTGCCTCTACGTCGACGGCGAGGTGCTGCTCGGCGAACTGGACAGGGCGGGCTTCGCGGTCTCCTCCGGCTCCTCCTGCACCTCCTCCACCCTGACACCGAGCCATGTGCTGGCCGCGATGGGGGTGCTGACCGAGGGCAATGTGCGGGTCTCGCTGCCGTTCGGGGCCGCGGAGGAGGACGTGGAACGGTTCCTCGCGGTGCTGCCGGAGCTGGTCTCCGGGGTGCGGGCGCCGCTCGGCCTCGACCTGCCGGCGCCCGCGGCAGCAGCGGTGACGGCCGAGGAGGAGCCGGCGGACGACGACGCGGCGGACGGCCCGGCGGAGGAGGACGCGGAGACGCTGGTGCTGGACGACCTCGGCAAGCGCTGCCCGCTGCCGGTGATCGACCTGGCCCGGCGGATCGGCGAGGTCCCGCCCGGCGGCACCGTGGTGGTGCTCGCCGACGACGAGGCGGCCCGGCTGGACATCCCGGCCTGGTGCGCCATGCGCGAGCAGGAGTACCTCGGCGAGGCCCCGGCCGCGCAGTACGGCGCGGACCGGGGCACGGCCTACCTGGTCCGCCGGGTGGACTGAGCGTTCACCCGGCGGCCGGGCGGGGTCAGGCGAGCTTGGCGCGGACCTCGGCCGCGGCCTCCTCGCCGTACGCGGCGGCGAAGCGGTCGGTGAAGTGGGCGCGGCGCAGCTCGTACTCCTGGGTGCCGACGGTCTCGATCACCAGGGTGGCGAGCATGCAGCCGACCTGGGCGGCGCGCTCCAGGCCGAGGTCCCAGGACAGGCCGGCGAGGAAGCCGGCGCGGAAGCCGTCGCCGACGCCGGTCGGGTCGGCCTTGCGCTCCTCGGCGGGGCAGCCGACGGTGATCGCGGGCTCGCCCTTGCGCTCGATCCGGACGCCCTTGGGGCCGAGGGTGGTGACGCGGGTGCCGACGCGGTTCAGCAGCTCCTCGGCGTCCCAGCCGGTCTTGGACTCGATGAGCGCGGCCTCGTACTCGTTGGTGAAGAGGTACGCGGCGCCGTCGACGATCTCGCGGATGTCGTCGCCCTCCAGGCGGGCCAGCTGCTGGGAGGGGTCGGCGGCGAAGGCGTAGCCGCGGCTGCGGCACTCCTGGGTGTGGCGGACCATCGCCTGCGGGTCGTCGGCGCCGATCAGGACGAGGTCGAGGCCGCCGACGCGGTCGGCGATCGGCTTGAGCTCGATGTTGCGGGCCTCGGCCATGGCGCCGGTGTAGAAGGACGCGATCTGGTTGTGGTCCAGGTCGGTGGTGCACATGAAGCGGGCGGTGTGGCGGGTCTCGGAGATGTGCACCGAGGCGGTGTCCACGCCGTTGCGCTCCAGCCAGCTGCGGTACTCGTCGAAGTCGGCGCCGGCCGCGCCGACCAGGACGGGGCGCAGGCCGAGCACGCCCATGCCGAAGGCGATGTTGGGGCCGACGCCGCCGCGGCGGATGTCGAGGGTGTCGACCAGGAAGGAGAGCGAGACGGTGTGCAGCTGCTCCGCGACCAGCTGGTCGGCGAAGCGGCCGGGGAAGGTCGTCAGGTGGTCGGTGGCGATCGAGCCGGCGACGGCGATACGCACGGGGGTCTCCTCGGGTGGCCTGATGGCGGCCGGAAGCAGCGGTGGACCCACCTACGGTACAGCCAAGTGCCCGGGAGACCGGGTCGACCCGAACCGGTACTACCCCGGAGTAGCCCTGGTGGGGTGACCTGCGGCGGCCTAGGGTCGCAACACGGGGCCGGCGTCGTCCGGCCCCGGCCAGGCGCGCCGTGGCAACGAGGCCGCGGCCCGGCGATCGGAGCGAGACAGCGATGATGCCCACCCAGTCCCCCGGCCTTGTCCCGAGCGCGCTCTGCGGGGAGGCGGACGGGGACACCCTCGACGCCCTGGTCAGCTCGTCCCGTCGGCTCGGCCTGTTCTGGCCGCTGCTGGCGGCGGGCCCGCAGCCCGCGGCCGTCCGGCCCTCGGGCGTGTCGGTGCCCTCCGGCGCGCAGCGGCTGGTCGCGTCGATGGCCGAGTACGGCAGCTGACCGACCCAGCGCCACCCCCTCTCTCCCCGCATCCCTCCTGCGCCTTCCGGCCGGGTGGAACCGGTTTTCTCCGGGGCACGTCAAACCGGCGCAGCACCGCTTCGGTGGCGGGTTCGCTGGACCCTCGGGAGGAAGTCGCACCATGGACGCAAGGACCGCAGTCGTACCGTTCGGGGCCGCTCGCCGGCGGCGGGCCGCCGTGCTGGCGGCGGGGGTGGCGCTCGCCGTCTCGGCAGTGGCGGCCTGCGGGTCGCAGACCGCGGGCAGCGCGGGCGGCGCGCCCTCCGCGCAGCCGACGGCGAGCGCGAGCGCCCCGTCCGGGTCGCCCTCGCCGGGCCCGTCGGACAGCCCGACGGCGGCCCCCGAGCCGGGGCAGCCGACCGGTCCCGGGATAGCCGTCGGCGAGCCCGCGCCGACCGCGGCCAGCCTGCCGGCGATCGGGTACTCGCTGACGGACCGCACGCACCTGACCGTGTACTTCTACGGCGGGGTGTGCGAGGAGTACGCCCTGAGGGCGGACGAGCAGGCGCCGGGGCTGGTGCGCGTCCGGGTGGTGGTGTCGAAGCCGGCGCCGCGCGGCAAGGAGTGCCCGGCGCTCGCGAAGCGGGATTCCGTGTCGGCGCAGCTGGCGCAGCCGCTGGGCGAGCGCAATGTGATCGACATGACGTCGGGGACGGGGCTCACCGTGCTGGGTGACGCGCCGGGCGGGCCGCGTTGACCCCGGACGGTTGATGCCGCAGAACGCCGGAGGGCGGCCCCGCATCGGGGCCGCCCTCCGGCGGTTCGGCTGTGGTGCGGCTCAGCTGAAGGAGTCGCCGCAGGCGCAGGAGCCGGTGGCGTTGGGGTTGTCGATCGTGAAGCCCTGCTTCTCGATGGTGTCGACGAAGTCGACGGTGGCGCCGCCGAGGTACGGGGCGCTCATGCGGTCGGTGACGACCTTCACGCCGCCGAAGTCCTTGACGACGTCGCCGTCCAGCGAGCGCTCGTCGAAGAACAGCTGGTAGCGCAGGCCGGAGCAGCCGCCCGGCTGCACGGCGACGCGCAGCGCGAGGTCGTCGCGGCCCTCCTGCTCGAGCAGGCCCTTGACCTTGGCCGCGGCGGCGTCGGTGAGGATGATGCCACTCTCGACGGTGGTCTCGTCCTGGACGGTCATGCTTACTCCCGGTCTGTGACGACAGTGTGCCGCCAGTGCCAACCGGCGGCCTCCCGGATTCATTTCCGGTCGGTGGTATTTCCGGGGGACGTTTTCGTCGCCCGCTCCCCCACGTCTCCCATGCTCGCACACCGTCGCACGGAGCTGGGCGTCCGATCTCGGCAAACCCGCCGCGGCGGGGGTCGCCGGGGGCCAGGATGAGATGCGTGATCGTTCGCCGGGTCAGGGACAGTGCCGCGGATGCCGCGGCCGTCAGGGAGGTGGCGTGGGCGGCCTTCGGGGAGCCCCTCGAAGGGCCCGGCCGGGCGGTGCGGGCGGTGCGGCACGAGTCGCGGACGCGGCACCTCGCGCAGACCGACCCGCAGGGGTGCTGGCTGGCCGAGCAGGACGGCCGGGCGGTCGGGGCGGCGCTGTCGCTGCGGCGCGAGGGCCTGTGGCTGCTGGCGCTGTACGTGGTCGACCCGGCGGTGCAGGGCCGAGGGGTGGGGCGGCTGCTGCTGGAGCACGCGGCCGGGCACGGGCGGGGGTGCCTGCGCGGGATGCTGTGCGCCTCGCCGTCGCCGGCCGCCGCGCGGCGGTACCGGCTGGCCGGGTTCACGCTGCACCCGGCGATGCTGCTGCGCGGGCAGGTCGACCGGGCGGGCCTGCTGGACCCGGGCGACATCCCGGTGCACCCCGGCGGGCCGGCGCAGTTCCACCTGCTGGATTCGGTGGACCGCCGGCTGCGGGGGGCCGCGCGCGGCCCGGACCACGGGTTCATGCTGGCGCACTACGAGGAGCTGCTGGTCGCGGACTCGCTGGCGGGCAGCGGCTACTGCTACCGGGACGGCGGCGGGGTGAAGGCGCTGGCGGCGACGTCGAAGCGGATCGCGACGCGGCTGCTGCGGGAGGCGCTGGCGCGGGTGCCGGACGGGACGGAGGCCCGGGTGGAGTTCCTCACGGCGGAGCAGGAGTGGGCGGTGGACGTCGGCCTGGAGGTGGGGCTGAGCCTGGAGACCCGGGGCTACCTGGGCCTGCGGGGGATGCGGCCGCCGTTGCCGTACATCCCCAGCGGCGCCTTTCTCTGACGGGGTCGACCACGAGGGGGCGCGGGTGGGCCTCCCGGCCGGAAGCCGGGAGGCCCACCCGCGCGCGCCCTTGTTGGTCTCACGCCATGGTGGCGAGGATCTCCTCGACCATGTCCATGGTGGTGCCGGGGTGGAGGAAGGCGAAGCGGGCGACGGTCTCGCCGTCCCAGCCGGTGGGGGTGACGAAGCCGATCTGGTCGGCGAGCAGCTGCTGCGACCAGCGGTAGTAGTCCTCGCGGGTCCAGCCCTTGCGGCGGAAGCAGACCGCGGAGAGCTGCGGGTCGTGGAGCAGTTCCAGGTGCTCGGTGTCGCGGATGAGCTGTGCGGTGTCCCGGGCGAGCTCGAGACCGGTCTCGATGGCGTCGGTGTAGGCCTGGGTGCCGTGGACGGCGAGGGAGAACCAGAGCGGCAGGCCGCGGGCGCGCCGGGTGAGGTGGTAGGCGTAGTCGGTGGGGTTCCACTCGTCGCCCTCGGTGTGCAGGACGTCGAGGTAGGAGGCGTCCTGGGTGTGCACGGCGCGGGCGAGCTGCGGGTTGCGGTAGAGCAGGGCGGCGCAGTCGAAGGGCGCGAAGAGCCACTTGTGCGGGTCGACGACGAAGGAGTCGGCGTGCTCGATGCCGTTGTAGCGCTCGCGGACGGAGGGTGCGAAGAGGCCGGCGCCGCCGTAGGCGCCGTCGACGTGGAACCACAGGCCGCGCTCGCGGGTGACCTCGGAGAGGCCCTGGAGGTCGTCGACGATGCCCTCGTTGGTGGTGCCGGCGGTGCCGACGACGGCGATGACGGTCTCGGGGTTCGGGTCGGCGGCCAGGGCGGCGTGCAGGGCCTCGCCGGTGAATCGGCGGTCGACGGTCGGGACGACGAAGGCCTCGACGCCGATGATGTTGAAGGTGTTCTTGACCGAGGAGTGCACCTGGTCGGCGACGGCGATCCGCAGCCGGGCCTCGGGCCCCACGCCGAGCTTGCGGCGGGCGGTGTCGCGGGCGACGACGAGGGCGGAGAGGTTGCCTGCGGAGCCGCCGGAGACGAAGGTGCCGCCGGCGGAGGCGGGCAGTCCGGCGCGGTCCGCTATCAGGCGGAGCACCTGGTTCTCGGCGGCGATGGCGCCGGCGGCCTCGAGCCAGGAGATGCCCTGGAGGGAGGCGCAGGAGACGACCATGTCGAAGAGCAGGGCGGCCTTGGTGGGGGCGCAGGGGATGAAGGAGAGGTAGCGGGGGCTGTCGGCGGAGATGACGGCCCGGGACAGCTCGTGGTCGTAGAGCTTGAGGACGTCGCCGGGGTCGTTGCCGTGCTCGTTGAGCAGGCCGGAGAGGTGGGTGCGCAGGTGCTCGCCGTCGCCGGGGTGGTCGAGCGGGACGGGGTTGTACTGCAGCCGCTCGCGCATGTAGTCGAAGACGAGCTCCACGAGCCGGCTGTCGGGCTGGTGCATGCGGTCGGGGGCTGCGGACACGGTGGTCCCTCTCGTTCGGGCTGCGGGGCTGTGCGGGCCGGTGCCAGTGGGGTTTCTGGGGCGTACCGGACACGATCAGCGTAGGCAGCGGCGCTGTTGCGGCGCGCGTCGGAACGGGGCCGCGCGGGCAGCTTTCGTGCGTGTTCGAGGGGGGGCGCGCAGCTTTCCTGCGTGGTGCCGGAGGGGTCAGCCGATGAGCCGGGAGAGCACGACGGAGCTTCGGCTGCGCTGGACGCCGGGCTCCTTGCGGATGCGCTCGATGACGGCCTCCAGGTGCCGGGTGTCGGCGGCGCGGAGGTGGACGAGGGCGTCCGGGTCGCCGGTGACCGTCCAGGCGGCGACGACCTCGGGGAACTGGCGGAGGCTGGCGAGGAGTTCCTCGGGGCTGGTCCGCTCGCGGCAGTAGATCTCGACGAAGGCCTCGGTCTGCCAGCCGAGCAGGGCGGGGTCGAGGACGACGGTGAAGCCGCGGACGATGCCGCGGGCGCGGAGCCGGTCGATGCGGCGGCGGACGGCGGTGGCGGAGAGGTTGGCGAGCAGGCCGATCTCGGCGTAGGAGGCGCGGCCGTCCTTGCTGAGGTGCTCCAGCAGGAGGCGGTCGGTCTCGTCGAGCGACGCCCCGCCCGGGTCCGAGGGTCGGTGCGTGCTCATGCCGGGGACTCCACTGGTGGTGCGTGCGAGGGCGGTGGGGCCGTCGGGGTGGGACGGCACACCGCCCCATTCTGGCGGACGCGCGGCTTCGGACCGACCGGCGCTCCCTGTTGCCGGTCGGTCTCAGTCCACCAGCAGCACGATCTTGCCGCGGGTGCGGCCCTCGGCGTTGAGGGCCTGGGCGGAGGCGGCCTGGGAGAGCGGGAAGGTGGAGGCGACCGGGACGCGGAGCTTCCCCTCGTCGGCGAGGCGGCCGAGCGCCTCGAGGCCGGCGGCGTCGGGGCGGACCCAGACGTAGTGGCCGCCGCGGGCGACGACGCCGTAGTCGGTGATCGAGGCGATGCCGGAGGGGTCGCGGACGAGTTGGGCGGAGACCTCGACGGCGTCGCCGCCGATCAGGTCGAGGGCGGCGTCGACGCCGTCGGGGGCGAGTGCGCGGACGCGGTCGGCCAGGCCCTCGCCGTAGGTGACCGGTTCGGCGCCGAGTTCGCGCAGGTAGTTGTGGTTGCGTTCGCCGGCGGTGCCGATGACCCGGGCGCCGTGGGCGGTGGCGATCTGGACGGCGAGGCTGCCGACGCCGCCGGCCGCGGCGTGCACCAGGACGGTCTGGCCCTCGCGGATGCGCAGGGTGGTGACCAGGGCCTGGTGGGCGGTGAGCCCGGCGAGCGGCAGGCCGCCCGCCTGGGCCCAGTCGAGCGAGGCGGGCTTGCGGGCGAGGGTGCGGACGGGGGCGGAGACGAGCTGGGCGTAGGTGCCGTGCTCGGCGGAGTCCTTGCGGACGTAGCCCACGACCTCGTCGCCGGGCTTGAACTCGGTGACGCCGCCGCCGACGGCCTGGACGGTGCCGGCCATGTCCCAGCCCATGATCAGCGGGAAGTGGACGTCCATGATGCCGTCGAGGTACCCCTCGCGGAGCTTCCAGTCGACCGGGTTGACGCCGGCGGCCCTGACCCGGACCAGCACGGAGTCCGGTCCGACCTTGGGATCGGGCACGTCGGTGTACTCGACGACCTCGGGGCCGCCGTACTTCCTGATCACAATCGCCTTCATGGTCCAAGACAACGCGATGGCGGCCCGATGGCGGCCGGGCCACGCCGGTGAAGGCGCCGATCCGGCGAGCGGTTCTCGTCACATCGACAGAACGGCCATCGTCAGAGTGACGCTAACGGGTTATCATAGATAGCGTCAGATAGACGAGAAGGCCCCGCGGTGAAGCCGCAGCTCGGCAGGGGCCGGAAGATCGGCCGCACAGGAGGGCACCCGCCCGTGACCACCACCACCGAGACCTACGGCGTCGACCCCGACCCGACGCCCCTGGCGCTGCTGCTGCTCGGCCGCGAGGCCGACCCCGCGAGCGAGCGCGGCGTCGAGTGCCCCGGGGACCTGCCCGCCGCCTCCGACCCCGACCTGGTCGAGCGCGCCCGCGCCGCCAAGGCGAAGCTGGGCGACCGCGTCTTCATCCTCGGCCACCACTACCAGCGCGACGAGGTCATCGAGTTCGCCGACGTGACCGGCGACTCCTTCAAGCTGGCCCGCGACGCGGCGGCCCGCCCGGAGGCCGAGTACATCGTCTTCTGCGGCGTGCACTTCATGGCCGAGTCCGCGGACATCCTCACCTCGGACGCCCAGCAGGTCGTCCTGCCGGACCTCGCCGCCGGCTGCTCGATGGCCGACATGGCCACCGCCGAGCAGGTCGCCGAGTGCTGGGACGTGCTCACCGACGCGGGCATCGCGGACGTGACCGTGCCGGTCTCGTACATGAACTCCTCGGCCGACATCAAGGCCTTCACCGGCAAGCACGGCGGCACCATCTGCACCTCCTCCAACGCGAAGCGGGCGCTGGAGTGGGCGTTCGAGCAGGGCCAGAAGGTGCTGTTCCTGCCCGACCAGCACCTGGGCCGCAACACCGCCGTCCTGGAGATGGGCTTCTCCCTGGACGACTGCGTGCTCTACAACCCGCACAAGCCGAACGGCGGCCTGACCGCCGAGCAGCTGCGGGACGCGAAGATGATCCTGTGGCGCGGGCACTGCTCGGTGCACGGCCGCTTCAACCTGGACTCGGTGAACGAGGTCCGCGAGCGCATCCCGGGCGTCACCGTGCTGGTGCACCCGGAGTGCCGGCACGAGGTGGTCACCGCGGCCGACATGGTCGGCTCGACGGAGTACATCATCAAGGCGCTGGACGCCGCCGAGCCCGGCTCCAAGTGGGCCATCGGCACCGAGCTCAACCTGGTCCGCCGCCTGGCCAAGGCGCACCCGGACAAGGAGGTCGTCTTCCTCGACCGCACGGTGTGCTTCTGCTCGACCATGAACCGGATCGACCTCCCGCACCTGGTGTGGGCGCTGGAGTCGCTGGTCGAGGGGCGGGTGCCGAACGTGATCACCGTCGACCCCGAGACGGAGAAGTACGCCAAGGCCGCGCTCGACCGGATGCTGGCCCTGCCGTAACGCTCCGCCGCACCGCAGCACGCCGAAGGGCGGGCGCCCCGTACGGGGTGCCCGCCCTTCGCGTGTCACGGGACCTACTCCGGCAGGCCGGGGATCAGGCCGTCCCCCTCGCCGCGCAGCATCTCGCGGACCTCGGCGATGGTCGCCTCCACGTCCGGCAGGATGAGGTCGGAAGGTTCCAGGGAGTCGTCCGGCAGCGGGCTGCCGAACTCCTTGACCGCGCCCAGCAGGCCCTCCAGTGCGGCCCGGAACTTCTCGTCGTCCCCCGACTCCACAGCCTTGAGCAGTTCGTCGTCCAGCTCGTTGAGCCGGTTCAGGTGGCTCTCGCCCACCTCGAACTGCCCCTCACCCATGACCCTCATGATCATGCCGGCGCGTCTCCCTGTCCGGGTACGTGTTGCTGTCCGGTACTACTTGTTGTAGTTGATCTTCCCCGAGTCCTGCTGGCCCTGCTCGATCGCCTGCGGGGCGGCGGCCGGGGAGCCGCCGGTCAGCTCGGCCTTCATCCGGGCGAGCTCCAGCTCGACGTCGCTGCCGCCGGCCACCCGCTCCAGCTCGGCCTCGATGTCGTCCTTGCGACCGAGACCGCTGGCGTCGTCGAGCGCGCCGGAGGCGAGCAGCTCGTCGATGGCGCCGGCCCGGGCCTGCATCTGGGCGGTCTTGTCCTCGGCCCGCTGGATGGCGAGGCCGACGTCGCCCATCTCCTCCGAGATGCCGGAGAAGGACTCGGCGATCCGGGTCTGCGCCTGAGCCGCGGTGTACGTCGCCTTGATGGTCTCCTTCTTGGTGCGGAAGGCGTCCACCTTGGCCTGCAGCCGCTGGGAGGCGAGCGTGAGCTTCTCCTCCTCGGCCTGCAGCTGCTGGTACTGCGTCTCGAGGTCGGTGATCTGGGACTGCAGGTTCGCCTTGCGGGTGAGCGCCTCGCGGGCGAGGTCCTCGCGGCCGAGCGAGAGCGCCTTGCGGCCCTGGTCCTCGTACTTCGAGGACTGCTGCTGCAGCTGGGTCAGCTGGAGCTCCAGGCGCTTGCGCGAGGTGGCCACGTCGGCGACACCCCTGCGCACCTTCTGCAGCAGCTCCAGCTGCTTCTGGTAGGAGTAGTCGAGCGTCTCCCGCGGGTCCTCCGCACGATCCAGTGCCTTGTTGGCCTTGGAGCGGAAGATCAGCCCCATACGCTTCATGATTCCGTCGCTCATGGGCCTCGGGTGCCCCCTTCTACGGGCCTGCGAATTCCGTCTCGTAACACGTCGAGTCTATGTGCAGCGAGCCGGTCGCCGCAGTGCACGAGCTGCAACAAGACTGCTACAGCCGCACACTGTCCGGCATCGTCCCTGGGGTGGACACGACCCTGAGACCATGATCCGGACGGACGAGGGGCCCCCGTACGGGAGACGGGGACGATCGATATCCGTTCGTGCCGACCGGCGCTGCGGAAAGCATCCGGCCAACACGTACGCTGGGGGTGTGTTCCGACGCCGTGATGATGCCTCCTCCGCCGCGACCGCGCTGGCCGAGCAGGACGAGAAGACCCCCCGCGACCCGCAGGCCAAGAAGGGCCGCCCCACGCCCAAGCGCAGCGAGGCCGAGGCCGGCCGGCGCACCCGCGTGACGGTCCCCAAGGACCGCAAGGAGGCCGCCCGGCAGTCCCGCGAGCGGATGCGCTCCGAGCGCGAGAAGCAGCGGACCGCCCTGCTCGAGGGCGACGAGCGCTACCTGCCCGCCCGCGACAAGGGCCCGGTGCGCCGCTACGTGCGCGACTACGTCGACTCCCGCTGGTCGATGGCCGAGTTCTTCCTGCCGTACGCGGTCGTGGTGCTGGTGCTCAGCATCGTCCAGGTGGACATCCTGCGGCTGCTCTCCACGCTGCTCTTCCTGGTCTTCTTCGTCGTGGTCATCCTCGACTTCGTCCGCCTCGGCCTCGGCCTGCGCAAGGCCCTGCGCGAGCGCTTCCCCGACCAGAACACCCGCGGCGCCGTCCCCTACGGCCTGATGCGCACCCTGCAGATGCGCCGCCTGCGCCTGCCCAAGCCGCAGGTGAAGCGGGGCGAGCGGCCCTGACCGCGGAGCCGGTGCCGCCGCCCTGGGCCCTGCCCGTCCAGCAGGAGGCATCCGGGCTGTACGCGCTGCCCGGCCAGGGCGCCGGCGGGCACGACCGGTTGCCTGCCGTCGGCGGCGGCGGCCGGCACGCGGCCGGGCCGTGGCCCGGCCGCCCGGGCGGTCTGCAGACCGTCGTCCGCGACGAACTGCTGACCCGGCAGCTCGCCGAGCAGCTGGCCGGTCGCACCGGCCTGCGCGTCCTCGACGTGGGCTGCGGCCAGGGCACCCAGACGGTTCGGCTCGCCCGCGCCGGGCACTGGGTCACCGGGGTCGACCCCGACCCGGTCACCCTCGGCGCGGCCCAGGCCGCCGTGGCAGCCGAGCCCGCCGACGTCCAGGAACGCGTCCGGCTGATCGGCGGCGACGGGCACGCCTGCGGCCGGTGGTTCCCGCCGCGATCCTTCGACGCCGTGCTCTGCCACGGCGCCCTGATGTACCTCGCCGATCCGGACCCGCTGCTCGCCGCGCTCGCCCGGGTGCTGGACGTCGGCGGCGTGCTGTCGCTGCTCGTCCGCAACGCGGACGCCCTGGCCATGCGGCCCGCGCTGGCCGGCGACTGGCGGGCGGCACTCGCCGCCTTCGACTCCTACCGCTGCACCGACCGGTACGGCGTGCCCGCCCGGGCCCACCACCTCGCCGAGCTGACCACCACGCTCTCCGGCATCTCCGTGCCGCTGCGGCACTGGTACGGCGTCCGGGTCTTCACCGACGCCACCCCCGAGGAGGCGGCGCCGGTGGACGGCCGGCAGCTCGCCCAGCTGCTCGACGCCGAGGAACGCGCCGGCCGCCAGGACCCGTACCGCCAGGTCGCCGCCCTGCTCCACCTCGTCGGCACCAAGTAAGGCGCAGCCGACCGGGGCCGCGCGGAGCAGGACCGGCCGGCCTCCCTGCTGCGCCGCTCAGCCCTCGTGCAGACTCATCGAGTAGACGACCCGGTCGTCCTCCAGCAGCACGGCGCGGTCCACGCCGTCCTCCAGCAGCTGCCGCCAGGTCTCGCCGATCCACGACTCGGCGTCGCCCTGGCCGGGGAACTCCTCCTGGCCGCCGGGCTGGTCGACCCCGGTGCCGTCCTGCTGCTCGAACCGCCACGTCCACACCATGTGTCGGACTCCTCCCGCTCGGTGACCACGCCGTCGTGCGCACACTAGCGTGCCCGCCCGGCCGCGCCCCATACCTGGTAGGGCAGGATGATCCGCATGGCACTCCCCCGCACCCTCCTCCTCGGCGGCGCCCGCTCCGGCAAGTCCACCCGCGCCGAGCAGCTGCTCGGCGCGCACGACGACGTGCTGTACGTGGCGACCGGCGGCACCCGCGACGGCGACCGGGAGTGGGCGGAGCGGGTCAGGCTGCACCGCGACCGGCGGCCGGCCGGCTGGCGCACCGCGGAGACCTGCGACCTGGAGGCCGTCCTCGCCGACGACGGCGACCGCGCCCCGGTGCTGATCGACTGCCTCGCCCTGTGGCTGACCGCGGTGATGGACGAGCACGGCGCCTGGGCCGACGACAGCTGGCACGACGGCGGCGAACAGGCGGTGCAGCGGCGCTGCGACGCGCTCGCCGCGGCCTGGCGGGGCACCCGGCGCCGGGCCGTCGCGGTGAGCAACGAGGTCGGCATGGGCGTGGTGCCCGCGACCCCCGCCGGGCGGCGCTTCCGGGACACCCTCGGGCGGCTCAACATGGCCGTCGCCGACGCCTCGGAGCAGGTGCTGCTGGTGGTGGCCGGGCAGGTGCTGACCGTGAAAGCCGCCGCCGTGTAGCCTTCCGAGCGATGGACACGACCGTGGATCTCGACAGTTTCTCCTCCCTCGTCGAGCGGCCCGACGAGGCCGCCCGCAAGGCCGCCGAGGAGTTCCGGCAGCAGCTCGGCCTGCCGCCGGGCGGTCTCGGCGCACTGGAGGAGCTCGGCGCCTGGCTCGCCTCCGTCCAGGGTGCGGCCCCGCTGCGGCCGGTGGCCGCCGCGAAGGTGCTGCTGTTCGCCGGCGACCACGGCGTCGCCGGGCTCGGCGTCTCCCGGCCCGTCCCCGGCCGCACCACGGCGGATCGCGTCCACGCCGTGCTGGAGGGCACCGCACCGGTCGCGCTGCTCGCCCGCCGCTACGGCGCCGCCGTGCGGGTCGTCGACCTCGCGGTCGACGCCGACCCCGGCGAGTTCCCGGCCGAGGTGTCGCAGTACCGCGTGCGGCGCGGCTCCGGCCGGATCGACGTCGAGGACGCGCTGACCGCCGAGGAGACCGCCCGGGCGTTCCGGGCCGGCATGGCGATCGCCGACGAGGAGGCCGACGCCGGCACCGACCTGGTGCTGCTCGGCGACATCGGCGCCGGCTCCACCACCGTCGCGGCCGTCCTGGTCGGCGCCCTGTGCGGCACCGACGCGGCCGCCGTGACCGGCCGCGGCTCGGGCATCGACGACCGGGTGTGGATGGTCAAGTGCGCCACCGTCCGCGACGCGCTGCGCCGGGCCCGCCCGGTGCTCGGCGACCAGCTGGCGCTGCTCGCGGCGACCGGCGGCGCCGACTTCGCCGCGATCACCGGCTTCCTGCTGCAGGCCGCGGTGCGCCGGCTGCCGGTGGTGCTCGACGGCGTGGTGTCCGCGGCCTGTGCACTGGTCGCCCAGCGGGTCGCCTTCCGGGCCCCCGAGTGGTGGCGGGCCGGCCAGGACAGCGGCGAGCCCGCCCAGGCGAAGGCGTACGACCGGCTCACCCTGACGCCGCTGCAGCAGCTCGGTGTGACGGCCGGCGAGGGTGTCGGCGCCCTGCTGGCGCTGCCGCTGCTGCAGGCCGCCTCGGACGCGCTGGCCGAGCCCGCCTCGGTGCCGGCCGCCGCACCGGCCGAGCCCCGCCCGCCGGCGAAGCTGCCGACCGCGGCGGAGCTGCTGGGCCTGGGCTGACGTGCCGGACGGGCTGCGTTTCGCCTTCGGCACGCTGTCGGTGCTGCCGGTCCGGGTCGACCGCTGGGACCGGCCGACGGCCGGCCGGGCGATGCTCGCCGCTCCCCTGGTGGGTGTGGTGCTGGGTGCGCTGGCGGCGGGTGCCGGGGCGCTGGCGGCTTGGCGCGCGGGCGGGCTGCTCGGTGCGGTGGCCGCCGTCGGGGTGCTCGCCGCGCTGACCCGCGGGCTGCACCTGGACGGGCTGGCCGACGTCGCGGACGGGCTCGGCAGCGGGAAGCCGGCCGAGGACGCGCTGCGGATCATGAAGCAGTCGGACATCGGGCCGTTCGGCGTGCTGACGCTCGTTCTGGTGATGCTGGCTCAGATAGCGGTCATAGCTGGGCAGTTCGACGCCTCGCTCGGCCGCGGCGCGCTGGCTGTGCTCACCGCCGCGGTCGCCGGGCGCTGTGCGCTCGGCTGGGGCTGCCGCGCCGGCGTGCCCGCCGCCCGGCCGGGCGGGCTGGGCGCCGCCGTCGCCGGCACGGTGCCGGCCCTCGGGGCGGTGGCGGTGACCGCGGGCTGCGCGGTGCTGCTGGGTGCGGCCGGGCTGCCGTTCGGCCTGCGGGCCCCGGTGTGGCCGGCGGCGCTGGCGGTCGGGCTGGGCTGCGCGGTGCTGCTGTTGCGGCGCTGCGTGCGGCGGCTGGACGGGATCACCGGGGACGTGCTCGGCGCCATGGCGGAGACCGCCGCGACCGGCGCACTGGTGGCGCTGGCACTGATCGGGACGGGCTGAGCGGCGGCCGGCGGAAGCGTCCGGTTCGCGCGGTTCGTCATACCGTGTACGCCCGGCCGTCCGGGGCCCGGGCGCCCTGCCGCCGCGGAGTCCCAGTATGCGGACTACCATGCGGGGTGCACCGTAGCCCTGCGCCCCGTTTCCCCGCGGAGTGAGCCGGGGTTATGCCGGTACGGCACACCCCGAGCCGTCGCCGGCCGTGGACCGCGAAAGAACAGGACGCATCGTCGTGACAACTCTGTCTGTGAGCACCTCCTCCGCCGCAAGCCTGCGCGCGGACGCCCTGGTGGTCGGCGTGGCGAAGGGCCCCAAGGGCCTGGTGCTCGCCCCCGGCGCCGAGGCCGTGGCCGAGGCGTTCGACGGCACGCTGGCCGAGGTCCTCGCCACCCTGGGCGCGACCGGCGCCGAGGGCGAGGCGGTCAAGGTCCCGGCGGCCGCCGGGCTGAAGGCCCCGCTCGTGCTGGCGGTCGGCCTCGGTGACGCGTCCGAGGACGGCTTCGCCGCGGAGTCGCTGCGCCGCGCCGCCGGTGTCGCGTCCCGCACGCTGGCCGGTGCGAAGAAGGCCGCGCTGCTGCTGCCCGCCGAGACCGCGGAGGAGCTCGAGGCGGTCGCGCTGGGCGGTCTGCTCGGTGCGTACTCCTTCGGCACCTACAAGGGCGAGAACGGCAAGGCCCCGATCGGCGAGCTGGTGCTGCTCGCCACCCGCAAGGGCAGCAAGGACGCCAAGGCCGCGGTCGAGCGCGCCACCGCGGTCGGCGAGGAGATGAACCGCGCCCGCGACCTGGTCAACACCGCGCCGAACGACCTCAACCCGAAGTCCTTCGCCGCGCTCGCCCAGGCGGCCGGCAAGGAGCACGGCCTCAAGGTCGAGGTGCTGGACGAGAAGGTGCTGCTCAAGGGCGGCTTCGGCGGCATCCTGGGCGTCGGCAACGGCTCCGCGAACCCGCCCCGCCTGGTGAAGGTGGCCTACACCCACCCGAAGGCGAAGGCCTCGCTGGCCTTCGTCGGCAAGGGCATCACCTACGACTCGGGCGGCATCTCGCTGAAGCCGGCCGGCCACAACGAGACCATGAAGTGCGACATGTCCGGTGCCGCCGCGGTGTTCGCCGCCGTGGTCGCCGCCAAGCGCCTGGGCCTGCAGGTCAACGTCACCGCCTGGCTGGCGCTGGCCGAGAACATGCCGTCCGGCACGGCGACCCGCCCCGGCGACGTGCTGCGGATGTACGGCGGCAAGACCGTCGAGGTGCTCAACACCGACGCCGAGGGCCGCCTGGTGCTGGCCGACGCGATCGTCCGGGCCGGCGAGGAGAACCCGGACGTCATCGTGGACGTCGCCACCCTGACCGGCGCGATGGTGCTGGCCCTGGGCACCCGCACCTTCGGCGTGATGTCCAACAACGACGAGCTGCGCACCCGCCTGCACGAGACCGCGACCGCGGTCGGCGAGCAGTCCTGGCCGATGCCGCTGCCCGCGGACCTGCGCAAGGGCATGGTCGAGTCGACGATCGCCGACCTCGCCAACATGGGCGAGCGGATGGGCGGCGGCCTGGTGGCCGGCCTGTTCCTGAAGGAGTTCGTGGCCGAGGGCACCGACTGGGCGCACCTGGACATCGCCGGTCCGGCGTTCAACGAGGGCGGCCCGTTCGGCTACACCCCGAAGGGCGGCACCGCCAGCGCCGTGCGCACCCTGGTGCGGTACGCGGAGGACGTGGCGGCCGGCGCCTGACGGCCTGCGGAAATCCGCGGAGGGGTCCGGTGCCCGGGTGGGCGCCGGACCCCTCGGCGTTTTCCTATTACCAGCCGGTAATACCGAGGGGGTGGCGGAGGCCACATTCCGAGACGGTGTTCGCCGCGGGCGAAACTCTCTTCCGCAGAGCGGAAGAAGCCCGGTCCCAGGCCTCCGGCGCCCCCGCTCTCCGCCCCTGCACCACCGCCGTGAGCTGCGGTGATACCCACCCGTACGGGGCATTCGAGCGCCCTGTGACCGCCCGGCTGCGCCGGTGGGGGCGGCCCCGGACACCAGTCGCCTCGAACAAGTGCAAAGATGTATTTCCGGCACGACTGGGCGCCTCACAAAGGCTTCCCACAGCACCGGACCGCGACCGGCCCGGCGAACCGCACCCCTTTGCATGGAGGACGTGACGTGGCGAACGACGCCAGCACCGTTTTCGACGTAGTCATTCTCGGAGGCGGAAGCGGCGGTTACGCCGCGGCGCTCCGCGCCGCCCAGCTGGGTCTGAGCGTCGCGCTGATCGAGAAGGGTGAGCTGGGCGGCACCTGCCTGCACCGCGGCTGCATCCCCACCAAGGCCCTGCTGCACGCGGCCGAGGTCGCCGACGAGACCCGCGAGGCCGCCGAGTTCGGCGTGCTCGCGACCTTCCAGGGCATCGACATCAAGGGCGTCCACAAGTACAAGGACGACGTCGTCTCCGGCCTGTACAAGGGCCTGCAGGGCCTGGTCGCCTCCCGCAAGGTCACCTACATCCAGGGTGAGGGCCGGCTGTCCTCGCAGACCTCGGTGGACGTCAACGGCCAGCGCGTCGAGGGCCGCCACATCGTCCTCGCCACCGGCTCGGTGCCGAAGTCGCTGCCCGGTCTGACCATCGACGGCAACCGGATCATCTCCTCGGACCACGCCCTCAAGCTCGACTACATCCCGAAGTCGGCCGTCATCCTCGGCGGCGGCGTCATCGGCGTCGAGTTCGCGTCCGTGTGGAAGTCCTTCGGCGTCGACGTCACCATCGTCGAGGCCCTGCCGCACCTCGTCCCGCTGGAGGACGAGAACAGCTCCAAGCTGCTCGAGCGCGCCTTCCGCAAGCGCGGCATCAAGTTCGAGCTGAAGGCCCGCTTCTCGGGCGTCGAGTACACCGAGAACGGTGTCCGCGTCTCCACCGAGAACGGCAAGCAGATCGACGCCGACGTGCTGCTCGTCGCCATCGGCCGCGGCCCGGTCTCGGCAGGCCTCGGCTACGAGGAGGCCGGCGTCGCGATGGACCGCGGCTACGTCCTGGTCGACGAGTACCTGCGCACCAACGTGCCGACCATCTCGGCCGTCGGCGACCTCGTCCCGACCCTGCAGCTCGCCCACGTCGGCTTCGCCGAGGGCATGCTCGTCGCCGAGCGCCTGGCGGGCCTGAAGACCGTCCCGATCGACTACGACGGCATCCCGCGCGTCACCTACTCGAACCCCGAGGTGGCGTCCGTCGGCCTGTCCGAGGCCAAGGCCGTCGAGCAGTACGGCAAGGACAAGATCGTCACGCTCAAGTACAACCTGGCCGGCAACGGCAAGAGCAAGATCCTGAAGACCGCCGGCGAGATCAAGCTCGTCCAGGTCAAGGACGGCGCCGTGGTGGGTGTCCACATGGTCGGCGCCCGCATGGGCGAGCAGGTCGGCGAGGCCCAGCTGATCTACAACTGGGAGGCCCTGCCCGCCGAGGTCGCGCAGCTCATCCACGCGCACCCCAGCCAGTCCGAGGCCCTGGGCGAGGCGCACCTGGCGCTGGCCGGCAAGCCGCTGCACGCGCACGACTGATCCGCGGCACCCCTTAGTTGTCCATTCCTGTACGCAAGACTTGATAGGAGTCGCTGAAACCATGGCGGTCTCAGTAACACTGCCCGCACTGGGCGAGAGCGTGACCGAGGGCACCGTCACCCGCTGGCTGAAGGCCGAGGGTGAGCGCGTGGAGGCCGACGAGCCGCTGCTCGAGGTCTCCACCGACAAGGTCGACACCGAGATCCCGGCCCCCGCGTCCGGCATCCTCGCGTCGATCAAGGTCGGCGAGGACGAGACGGTCGAGGTCGGCGCCGAGCTGGCCATCATCGACGACGGCTCGGGCGCCCCCGCGGCCGCTCCGGCCCCGGCCGCGGAGGCTGCGCCGGCCGCCGCCCCGGCCGCCGAGGCCCCCGCCGCTGCCCCCGCCCCGGCCGCAGACGCCGCTCCGGCCCCGGCCGCCGCCCCGACGGACGCCACGCCGGTGCTGCTGCCCGCGCTGGGCGAGTCGGTCACCGAGGGCACCGTCACCCGCTGGCTGAAGGCCGAGGGCGACACCGTCGAGGTCGACGAGCCACTGCTCGAGGTCTCCACCGACAAGGTCGACACCGAGATCCCGTCGCCGGTCGCCGGCACCCTGGTGAAGATCCTGGTCGGCGAGGACGAGACCGCCGAGGTCGGCGCCCAGCTCGCGCTGATCGGTGCCGCGGGCGCGGTCGCCACCGCCCCGGCGCCCGCCGCCGCCCCGGCTCCGGCTGCTGCTCCGGCTCCGGCTCCGGCTCCCGTGGCCGAGGCCCCCGCGCCGGCGCCCGCTCCGGCTCCGGCCCCCGTGGCCGCTGCCCCGGCTCCGGCCGCCCCGGCGCCCGCGCCCGCCCCGGTGGCTGCTCCGGCCCCGGCCGCCACCGCCCCGGCCGCGGACAACGGCGACGCGTACGTCACCCCGCTGGTGCGCAAGCTCGCCGCCGAGCACGGTGTGGCCCTCTCGGCCGTCACCGGCAGCGGTGTCGGCGGCCGTATCCGCAAGCAGGACGTGCTGGCCGCCGCCGAGGCCGCGAAGGCCGCCCAGGCCGCGCCCGCCGCCGCCCCGGCCACCGCGCCGAAGGCTGCCGCCGCCCCGTCCCCGCTGCGCGGCCAGACGGTCAAGATGACCCGCATCCGCAAGGCCATCGGCGACAACATGCTGAAGGCCCTGCACGAGCAGGCCCAGCTGACCAGCGTGGTCGAGGTGGACGTCACCAAGATCATGTCGCTGCGCGGCAAGGCCAAGGACTCCTTCCTCGCCCGTGAGGGCGTGAAGCTGTCCCCGATGCCGTTCTTCGTCAAGGCCGCCGCCCAGGCGCTGAAGGCCCACCCGGTCATCAACGCCCGGATCAACGAGGCCGAGGGCACCATCACCTACTTCGACACCGAGAACGTCGGTATCGCGGTGGACTCGGAGAAGGGTCTGATGACCCCGGTCATCAAGGGTGCGGGCGACCTCAACATCGCCGGCATCTCCAAGAAGACCGCCGAGCTGGCCCAGAAGGTGCGCGGCAACAAGATCACCCCGGACGAGCTGTCCGGCGCCACCTTCACCATCAGCAACACCGGCTCGCGCGGTGCGCTGTTCGACACCGTCATCGTGCCGCCGAACCAGGTCGCGATCCTGGGCATCGGCGCCACGGTGAAGCGCCCGGTGGTCATCGAGTCCGACGGCGGCACCGCCATCGGCATCCGCGACATGACCTACCTGTCGCTCTCCTACGACCACCGCCTGGTGGACGGCGCCGACGCCGCCCGCTACCTGGTGGCCGTCAAGGAGATCCTGGAGGCCGGCGAGTTCGAGGTCGAGCTCGGCCTGTAAGGACGACGCCGCAAGGCATGCACAGCCCCCGCCCCGGTTCGCCGGGGCGGGGGCTGTTCTGTCGCCCGCTCGCCTCCGGGCCCTCTGAACCCGGCGCCGGCACCCTCCCCCGGCCCGGCGGCTGGGAGGTGCCCCCCATGCTCCGTCGCTGCGCTCCCTCCCTCCTCCCTTTCGGCACCGGCGGGTCCCTCGGCTCGGGGCGGGGGTTTCGCGCCGTCCAGGATCGGCTGAGCCGCTCCTCGCGTGCCTCGCATGCATTCACCGGGGTCAGCGTGGATGCTGGAGCGGTGATGTACGAGACGGACTTCTGGCAGCTGATCGACGACACCCGCGCGGCCGCAGAGGGAGATCCGGACGACCAGGCGGACGCGCTGGTCGACCGGCTGGTGCAGCTCACCCCGGACGATGTGATCGACTTCGCCCGGCTGTTCGAGGCACGCTTCCAGCGGGCCTTCACGACCGAGCTCTGGGGTGCCGCGCACCTGATGCTGGGCGGCGCCACTGCGGACGACTTCGACTTCTTCCGGTGCTGGCTGATCGGCCAGGGCCGCGAGGTGTACGAGCACGCGGTGCACGAACCGGACGAGCTGGCCGTGCTGGTCCCCGACTTCGACGAGGAGGAGGACGGCGAGGCCGAGGACCTCGGCTACGCCGCCGACGAGGCGCACGAGCAGCTGACCGGTCTGCCGCTGCCCGATCTGGGGCTGGAGCAGCAGGACGGCCCGGAGGGCGCGCCCTTCGACTTCGAGGACGCGGACATCATGGCGAAGCGCTTCCCCCGGCTGTGGGAGCGCTTCGGCGAGGAGTGAGCCCGGCCGGCACAGTGCCGACCGGGCTGCCGTTCAGGCGTTGCTGCCGGCCGTGGTGGAGCGGATTCCCTTGACGATGGCGTCGAGCGTGCCAGGGTCCGGCGCCTTGGGGTCGTCGTCCACGCCGCCGTGCATCATCACGAAGCCCCTGCCGCGGGCGTCCGGCACGGCGACCATCAGGACGTAGCCCGAGGCACCCTGCTTGGGCGTGACGTGCCAGCGGACGGCGTAGCCGGTGGCGCCGGCGACGGTGATCGAGCCGGAGGTCAGCTCCTCGTGGCTGGCGAGGTCACCGAAGATCCGCGGGGCGTACTCGGCCATGGCGGCCTTGGCGACGGTGGCGGCGTCCGTGCCGGGCACGGACACCGTCTCCACGGAGAACTGGCCGCGGATGCACTGGGTCTCCATGCCGCAGTCGTACGGGCCGGTGACCTCCCACACCGATTGCGAGCCGTTGCTGCTGTGCACCGTCCAGCCGGTGGGCCGCGGGACGCGCCAGCCGTGGATGATGTCGGTGAGCGTGCTGCCGGCGAGCGCGGAGGAGCTGCTGCGCGGGCTCGGGCTGGTCCGCGGCAGGCTGGGGCTCGTCCGGGGGGACGCCGAGAACGCGGCGGACGGCGGCGGGGCGACCACCACCGGCGGGTCGTCGTCGCCGTCCGCGAGCACCAGCACCACGCCGGCGATCACGGCCAGGGCCAGCACGCCGGCCGCGATGCCGATGATCAGCCCGTTGCGGTTCTTCGGGCCGGGCACGGCCGAGGGGTACGCGTACGGCGGGCCGGGCTGCGGGTAGCCGTAGGGCGCCGACTGCTGCTGCGGGTAGCCGTACCCCTGGGCGGGCGCCACGGGCTGGCCCGACCAGGCCTGGGTGGGGGCGTCGGCGATCTGCGCGGGCTGCGCGGCCGCGGCGGACTGGGCGGGGCGGACCTCGGCGGTCCACGCGGTGCCGTCCCACCAGCGTTCCTGCGCGGCGCCGCCCGGCCCGGTCTCCGGGACGGGGTACCAGCCGGGAGGAGTCGATGTGCTCACGGCCGTACGGTACCGGTCCCGGGGTGCAGCCCGGCAGGGGCGGCAAGGTCACGATTGGACCGGCCGTCAGAAGCCCTGCGTGCGCGGGCGCGTCCTGCCCCGAGCCGAAGGGCCCGCCGGTGTCGAAAGCGAGGAGCGAGGGAGCGCCTCCGCCCCGAGCCGAAGGGCCCGCCGGTGCCGAAAGCGAGGAGCGAGGGAGCGCCTCCGCCCCGAGCCGAAGGGCCCGCCGGTGCCGAAAGCGAGGAGCGAGGGAGCGCAGCGACGGAGCGACGACCGTCGGCGCCGGATCAGGAGGGCCCGGAGGCGAGCGGGCGACAAACAGAGCGACGACCGTCGGCGCCGGATCAGGAGGGCCCGGAGGCGAGCGGGCGACAAACAGCGGCGAGCGGGCGACAACACAGCCCGTCAGGCAAGCAGGCTGCGGCCCATCCAGACGTCGTCGACGTACTCGCCGTCGAGCAGGAACTCGCCCGGGAGCACGCCCTCCACCCGGAAGCCGCACTGCTCGTAGAGGCGGCGGGCGGGCTCGTTGTGGGCGAGCACCCGCAGGGTGATGCGGCGGGCGCCGGCCGCCGCCGCGGCCTCGCAGGCGGCCTCGACGAGGGCCCGGCCGACGCCCCGGCCCCGGGCCTCGCGGGCCACTGCCAGGCCCTGGATCTGCCGGACGTGCCGGTTGCTGGCCAGCGGGGTGGGCGGCACCTGGCGGGTGTAGCCGACGACGGCTCCGCCGAGTTCGGCGACGAGGTACTCGTCGGGGGTGTGCCGCTCGTCGAAGAACGCGCTGCCCTCGGGGCTCTGCGGGGCCACCTCACTGAGGGTGGACCAGACCGAGCGGTCCAGCGCGGCGAGCGCCGCGTCGTCCTCGGCGCGGCCCGTACGGATCATCAGCTCGTCGGTGTGCACCGCGCCATGGTAGGCGGTGCCGTCAGGGGTGGTCGGCACGCATGAGGGGCAATGGCCGAGGTTTGGCCGCAAGCCCTGGAAGGATGGGGGGCATGCGCATTGCGGTGACAGGTTCCACGGGTCTGATCGGTTCCGCTCTCGTCCGCTCGCTGCTCGCGGACGGCCACGAGGTGGTGCGCCTGGTGCGCCACCGCAGCCGGGTCGGCGAGCAGCCGGACGGCACGGTCGGGGTGGGCTGGAACCCGCACCTGCTGCAGGTGGACGCGGCCGGCCTGGAGGGCACCGACGCGGTGGTGCACCTGGCCGGCGCCGGGGTCGGCGACCGGCGCTGGACACGGGCGTACAAGCAGGAGATCCGGGACAGCCGGGTGCTCGGCACCGAGACGGTGGCGGGTGCGCTGGCGAAGCTGAAGCGGCCGCCGCGGGTGCTGGTGAGCGCCTCCGCGGTCGGCTACTACGGGCAGACCGGCGACCGGGTGATCGACGAGACCGCGCCGGCCGGGGACGACTTCCTCGCCGGGGTGTGCCAGGAGTGGGAGGCCGCCGCGAGGCCGGCCGCCGACGCGGGCATCCGGGTGGTGCACCCGCGCACCGGCCTGGTGCTGTCGGCCGCCGGCGGCGCCGCCGGGCGGATGGTGCCGCTGTTCCGGCTGGGGCTGGGCGGGCGGCTGGGCTCCGGCCGGCAGTACTGGAGCATCATCTCGCGGGCGGACGAGGTGGCGGCGCTGCGGTTCCTGATCGACCGTCCGGAGATCTCCGGGCCGGTCAACCTGACCGGCCCGGAGCCGGTGACCAACACCGAGCTGACGGAGGCGCTGGGCCGCGCGCTGGTGCGGCCGACGGTGCTGCCGGTGCCGACCCTGGCGCTGCAGGCCGTGCTGGGCGAGATGGCGGTGGAGGTGGTGGGCAGCCACCGGGTGGTGCCCGACCGGCTGTTGGCGTCCGGGTTCCGGTTCCGGCACCCGGACGTCGACTCCGCGGTGCGTTCGGCGCTGGAGGACTGAGAGGGTCCGCTTCCGGGTATCCGCCCCTGTGTGCGGGGGCGGACCCGGTCCACTGCCCGGCGCACGGGGGCGCATGGTTGCACACGAAGGGCGCGCCTTTGCGCCCCCGGTGACCATACGCGCCCGGCGCCGCCGGATCGCCGCTGGTCCGGCGCACGGTCGGTGACCGTGCCCCTCCGCAGTGCCACCACGCCCCGAACGTTTCCCCGATTCGGCCGGACGTGCTTGTCTATCCGCGCAGTGACGGGGCATCACGTTGACGGACCGTATCCCGGCACCCCGCTGCCCGCCTCGGCCGGAGCTCCACGGGCCCGGCCGCCGCCGCGCGGGCCGGAGGCCGCCGTCAGGGAGGGAGCACACCCGTGCCCGCATACGACTTCACCCGCCGCACCCGCCAGCCGTCCGATCCGGACGTGGTCGTGGTCGGTGCCGGACTCGCGGGCCTGGCCGCCGCCCGCGCGCTGACCGGACAGGGCCTCAGCGTCGAGGTCCTGGAGGCCACCCGGCGCATCGGCGGCCGGATGGCCTCGGACGGGCTGGACGGATTCCGGCTCGACCACGGCATCCACCTGCTGAACACCGACCACCCGGAGCCCGCCCGCCGCCTCGACCTCGACCGCCTGGAGCTGCGCCCCCTCGCGCCCGGTGTCCTGGTGCACAGCGCGGGCCGCCGGCACCGGGTGGGGATCCCGCCGCAGGCCTCCGCGCGGACGGCCGGCGGCCGCGGCGCGCTCGGCGGTCCGCTGGGCAGCCCGCTGGACCGGGCCCGGCTGGCCGCCGCCCTCGGCCGGCTCGCGGCGACGCCCGTCCCCCGGCTGCTCGCCCGGCCGGAGACCACGGCCGCCCGGGCCCTCGCCGACCGCGGCCTGACGGGCCGCACCGTCGACGGCTTCCTGCGGCCGCTGTTCGGTGCCCTGCTCGCCGACCGGTCGCTCGGCACCAGCAGCCGGGTCGCCGACCTGGTGCTGCGCTCCTACGCCCGCGGCCGGCTCTGTCTGCCCGCAGGCGGAACGGCGGCGGTGCCCGCTCAGCTCGCCGAGGGTCTGCCGGCCGGCACCGTACGCCTCAACGTCGAGGTGACCGCGGTGTCGGCGGACGGCGTGGAGACCGCCCGGCACGGCCGGATCGGCGCGCAGGCCGTGGTGCTGGCCTGCGACGCGCGCTCCGCGGCCGCGCTGCTGCCCGGGCTGCGGCTGCCCGACTTCCACTCGGTGACCACGTACTTCCACGCGGCCGACCGCTCCCCGCTCGGCGAGCCGGCGCTGCTGCTCGACGCCGACCGCTCCGGGGTCGCCCACACGCTGGTGCTCAGCGATGTGCACCCCTCGTACGCGCCGGTCGGCCGGGCCCTGGTCGCCACCACCGTACTGGGCCGCCGCACCTACGACATCGGCGGCCCGGCCGGGTTCGAGCCGGTGGTGCGCCGGCGCCTGGCGGAGCTGTACGGCACCTCCACCGCCGGGTGGGAGTTCCTGAGCGTGCGCCACGCGCCGGACGCCGTGCCGGCGATGCCCGCGCCGCACCACTTCCGCCGCTCGGTGCGGGTGCTCGCCGGGCTGTACGTGTGCGGCGACCACCGGGACACCAGCAGCGTGCAGGGCGCGCTGGTGTCCGGGCGGCGGGCCGCGCAGGCGGTGCTGCGCGACCTCGGTCTCGAGACGGCGGTGCGGGCCTCCGACGTGGCGGCCTGACCGCGGCACCGCGTCGGCCCGCCCGGACACCGGGCGGGCCGACGGGCGCTCAGATCACCCCGGCCTGGCGGGCCGCCTCCTCGAAGGCGCGGACGGTCGGCGTGGCCCGGTAGGGGGCGAGCCGCCGGTGGAAGTCGCGCAGGTACTCCACCGTGCGGGCGGAGCGCATCTCGCCGGCGGCGCGCAGCGACTCCCCCGCCATCGTGCAGGACTCCTCGACCTCGCCCATGCCCAGCCGGGCGGTGGCGAGGACCAGGCGGCACAGGATGCGGCTGCGGGCGTAGGCCGGGGCGCGCAGCCGCAGCGACTTCTCGGCGTGCTGGGCGGCGGGGCGCCACTGCTGCAGGTCGCGGTAGCAGTGCGCGAACTCGTCGGCCAGCTGGGCCTCGTCGAAGTAGCGCGACCAGGACGGCGCCTCGTCGCCGGGCCGGGCGGTGGCGAGCGCCCGCTCGCAGCGCACCATGGCGGCGGTGCAGGAGCGCACGTCGCCGATCAGCGCGTGGCCGCGGGCCTCGGCCGCGTGCATCAGCGCCTGGACCACCGGGGCGGCGGAGGTGCCGACGCCCTGCTGGGCGACCCGGGCCAGCTGGATCGCCTCCCGGCCGTGGCCGAGGTGGACGGCCTGCTGGCTCATGGTGGTGAGCACGAAGCCGCCGAGCACCCGGTCGCCCGCGGCCTGGGAGAGCCTCAGCGACTGGACGAAGTACCGCTGGGCGAGGCCGTGGGCGGCGATGTCGAAGGACGTCCAGCCGGCCAGCCGGGTCAGGTCGGCGACGGCGCCGAACAGCGCCCGGCCGATCTGCTCGCCGTAGCGGCCGCGCAGCATGGGCTCGGCCTCGGACTCCAGGTAGCGCACCAGCGCCTGGCGGGCGTGCCCGCCGCCGTAGGCGTGGTCGAGGGCGCGGAAGAGGTCGCCGACCGCGCGGATCGCGGCGATGTCGCCGCGGCCGACCCGCACCGCGGGCCGGCTGTCGCGGCCGGGCGCGGACCCCTCGGCACCCTCCGCACCGGGCAGCGGCCGCCGGGCCTGCTGCGGCACCCGCCCGGGGACGGGCCGGGCCGCCCCCGGGCGGGCCGCCCCCGGCGCGGGCCGGTGGCCGGCCAGCTCCTCCGGGGAGAGGGTGGTGGCGTCGCGGGCGACCCGCTCGTCGGTGCGGCCGATCAGCCAGTCCCTGCTGGGGACGACCAGGCCGGCCGGGGTGAAGGCGATCTTGCGGAGCTCGGCGTACGGGCCGTTGTCCTTGCGCCACATGGAGGCGACGATGTCGACCGCCTCCTGCGGGGTCTCCGCGAACTCCAGCCCGGCGTAGACCGGGGCGCAGGCGTCCAGGCCCACGTCCTGGGCGGTGAGCCGGCGGCCGAGCCGCCGGGTGAAGACCTCGGCGATCAGTGCCGGGGTGGCGCCGCGCGGCTGCTGGCCGCGCAGCCAGCGGGTGACGGACGTCTTGTCGTAGCGCAGGTCGAGGCCGTGTTCCAGGCCGAGCTGGTCCACGCGTCTGGCCAGGCCGGCGTGGGAGAAGCCGGACTCCTCGATGAGCGCGGCGAGTTGCGGGTTCTGCGTGCGGTGGCCGCCGGGGCCGGCCTCCGCCGGGCGGTCGTCGTCTTCGCCGGACACGTGCGGAGGGGCCCCGGCCTGCACTTCGTGCGGGTCGAGCGCATCGAGCGGTCCGTACGCCGGGCTGTCGGTCACAGGCCGTTGGGGCATGTCAGTCAACACCTCTCGAGCGCCGCTCCGGTCCCCCCGGTTTTCGGGCGACGCCCCTGTCGGGAATCGGCGTGACAGTAGCGAGCATTCGGGCGCTATGGGTCGATTCGGGCGTGCAATCCTCCGAACGGGTGATGCAAGGGCGCCCAATACGGGGAAGCGGGCGCACACAGTGTTTGGGACGCACCACCGGTGCGCCCGGGGCCGGCCCGTGTGAGAACCCCACACCCCGCGACGCGGCCCTGTGTCCACCGGACACATAGGAGCGCGGCCGCCGCCTTCCTACCGTTCTCGGCCATGGACACCACTTCAGCCACCGACCCGCGGCCGCCGCTGCAAGGCCGGACGGCGCTGGTCACCGGCGCCGCCTCCGGCATCGGCCGGGCCTGCGCCGAGGCCTTCGCCGCGGCCGGCGCGAAGGTCTACGTCGTCGACCTCGCCGCCGACCCGGCCGAGGAGCTCGCCGACCGGATCGGCGGGGTCGCCGTCGTCGCCGACCTCTCCGACCCCGGGGCGGTGGAGGCCCTGCCGGACGACGCCGACATCGTGGTCAACAACGCCGGCCTGCAACACGTCGCGCCGCTGCACGAGTTCCCCACCGACCGTTTCACCCTGCTCCAGCGGGTCATGGTGGAGGCCCCGTTCCGGATCATCCGGCGCACCCTGCCGCACATGTACGGGAACGAGTGGGGACGCATCGTCAACATCTCCTCCGTGCACGGCCTGCGCGCCAGCGCCTTCAAGTCCGCGTACGTGACCGCCAAGCACGCGCTGGAGGGGCTCAGCAAGACCGCCGCCCTGGAGGGCGCCCCCTACGGCGTGACCAGCAACTGCATCAACCCCGGCTACGTGCGCACCGCCCTGGTCGAGCGGCAGGTGGCCGCCCAGGCGCTGGCGCACGGCATCCGCGAGGACGAGGTGGTGGAGCAGATCATGCTCGACCGCACCGCCGTCAAGCGGCTGATCGAGCCGGACGAGGTGGCGCAGCTGGCGCTCTGGCTGTGCTCGCCGTCCGCCTCGTACATCACCGGTGCCAGCCTCCCCGTGGACGGCGGCTGGACCGCGCACTGACCCCCCGCCGACCGGTGCCCCCGACCGGTGCCCGACCCTCCCGCACAGCCCCTCCCCCGAGAATCAGGTGACACCATGGCCCACTCTCCCGACGTCGCGAGACCAGGCGCCCCGCTCCGCAAGGTCGTCGGTGCCAGCCTCATCGGCACCACGATCGAGTGGTACGACTACTTCCTGTACGGCACCGCCGCCGCGCTGGTCTTCGGGAAGGTGTTCTTCCCGGACAGCGACCCGCTGACCGGCACCCTGCTGTCCTTCCTCACCTACGCCATCGGCTTCGCCGCCCGGCCGCTGGGCGCCCTGGTCTTCGGCCACTTCGGCGACCGGATCGGCCGCAAGAAGCTGCTGGTGCTCAGCCTGCTGCTGATGGGCGGCGCGACCACCCTGATCGGCTGTCTGCCGACGTACCGCCAGATCGGTGTCGCCGCGCCGCTGCTGCTCACCGCGCTGCGGCTGGTGCAGGGCTTCGCGCTGGGCGGCGAGTGGGGCGGTGCGGTGCTGCTGGTCTCCGAGCACGGCGACCGCAAGCGGCGCGGCTTCTGGGCGTCCTGGCCGCAGGGCGGCGCACCGGCGGGCAACCTGCTGGCGGCCGGTGTGCTGTCGCTGATGACGACGGTGCAGTCGGACGCGGCCTTCCTGTCGTGGGGCTGGCGGGTGCCGTTCCTGCTGTCCGCGGTGCTGGTGATGGTCGGCCTGTGGATCCGGCTCTCGGTGGACGAGTCGCCGCTGTTCCAGCAGGCGCTGGCCGCGGCGAGGGCCCGGAAGACGGCCGAGCAGCCGCCGATCGTCGCGGTGCTGCGCAACCACTGGCGTGACGTGCTGGTCGCCATGGGCGCCCGGATGGCAGAGAACATCTCGTACTACGTGATGACCACCTTCGTGCTGGCGTACGCGGTCGGCCACGTCCACCTGCCCAAGCAGACCGCGCTGAACGCGGTGCTGATCGCCTCCGCGATCCAGTTCGCGCTGATCCCGCTGTTCGGCGCGCTCTCCGACAAGGTCGGCCGCCGGCCGGTGTACCTGGTGGGTGCGGCCGGCGTCGGCATCTGGGCGTTCGTCTTCTTCGGGATGGTGGACACCGGGTCCTTCGGCGCGCTGGTCGCGGCGGTGACCGTCGGCCTGGTCTTCCACAGCGCGATGTACGCCCCGCAGGCGGCGTTCTTCTCCGAGCTGTTCGCGACCCGGATGCGGTACTCCGGTGCCTCCATCGGCGCCCAGTTCTCCTCGGTCGCGGCCGGCGCCCCCGCGCCGCTGATCGCCACCGCCCTGCTCAAGGACTACGGCAGCGCCACCCCGATCGCGGTGTACGTGGCGATCGCCGCCGCCGTCACGATCGTCGCGGTGCTCTGCGCCCGGGAGACCCGCGGCGGCGACCTGGCCGAGGTCGAGACGGCCCGCGAGACCGTCCCGGTCGGCTGAACCCTCCGGGGCGCCCGGGTCCACCGGCCGGGCGCCCCTGGCCGCTCCGCTCCCGAACGGCACGGATGAATGGCACGATGGCCCGCACCATGAACGAGCCCCACGACAGCTCCGCACCCGCCCTGCGCCGGCTGATCGACCTGCTCGCCTCCGGCGCGGCGACCGAGGACTTCGCCGAGGTGCTCGCCGAGGCCCGCCGACAGGGCGCCCCCGCCCCGGTGCTCGCCGAGATCGACACCGCGACCTGGCAGGCCCTGCGGGTGCACCGGACGCTGCGCCAGCACCGCCGCCGCGAGGCCGAACTGACCGCCCTGTTCGACACCGCGGGCGACCTGGCCGCCTCCCGCGACCTCGACGCGGTGCTGCAGGCCATCGTCCGCCGGGCCCGGATGCTGCTCGGCACCGACACCGCCTACCTCACCCTCCCGGACGAGGAGGCGGGCGACACCTACATGCGGGTCACCGACGGCTCGGTCTCCCAGCTGTTCCAGAACCTGCGGCTCAGCCTCGGCGACGGCCTCGGCGGCCTGGTGGCCCAGACCGCCCGGCCGTACGCCACCCCCGACTACCGCACCGACGAGCGGTTCCACCACACCGGGACGATCGACGCCGGCGTCCTCGACGAGGGCCTGGTCGCGATCATCGGCGTGCCGCTGCTGCTCGGCGGACAGGTCATCGGCGTGCTGTTCGCCGCCGACCGCACACCCCGCGCGTTCTCCCCCGAGGAGGTCGCGCTGCTCTGCACCCTCGCCGCGCACGCCGCCGTCGCCCTCGACACCGCGAACGCGCTCGCCGACACCCGCGACGCCCTCGCCGACCTCGCCGCCGCCAACCACGTCATCCAGGCCCACGCGGCCGCCGTCCAGCGCGCCGAACAGGCCCACGACCGGCTCACCGACCTCGTCCTGCGCGGCGCCGAGGTCGGCGACGTGGCCGCCGAGGTCGCCACCCTGCTCGGCGGCGAGGTCGCCGTCCACGACACCGAGGGCCACCAGCTCACCGGCCGCCCCGGCGGCCACGACGGCCTCGCCGAGGCGCTCTCCGCCTCCCGCGCCGAGGGCCGCGCCGTCCGCCGCGGCCAGGACTGGATCTGCGCCGTCCTCGCCGGCCAGGACCTGCTCGGCGGCCTCGTCCTGCGCGGCCGGCCCGACCTCGACGACGCCGACCGCCGGATCTTCGAACGGGCCAGCGTCGTCACCGCCCTGCTCCTGCTGCTGCGGCGCTCCGTCGCCGAGACCGAGAACCGCGTCCGCGGCGAACTCCTCGCCGACCTGCTCACCGCCCCCGGCCGCGACCCGGCCGGCCTCACCGCCCGCGGCCGCCGGCTCGGCGTCGACCTGGGCCGCCCCCACCTCGTCCTCGTCGCCGCGACCGACCCCGCCGACCGGGCCCGGCTGGCCGGCGCCGCCTCCCGCTACCTCTTCGGCACCCGCGGCATCAGCGCCGAGCACGGCGAGGCCGTCGTCCTGCTGCTCCCCGACGACGGCAGTCCGCCCGACCGCGCCGCCGCCGAGGCCGCCGAACGCCTCGCCCGGCTCGCCGGCTGCCCCGTCACCGTCGGTGCGGGAGGCCCCGCCGCCGGGCCCGCCGCACTCGCCGCGGCGCACGGGGAGGGGGTGCGGTGCGTGCGGGCCCTGCGGGTGCTCGGACGCGAGGGCCACGGCGCCTCCGCCGCCGGGCTCGGTTTCCTCGGCGTCCTGCTCGGCGACGGCCACGACGTGGGCGCGTTCGTCGGCTCGGTGCTCGGCCCGCTGGTCGACTACGACGCCCGGCGGGGCACGGAACTGGTGCGGACGCTCCGGGCCTACTTCGACTGCGGCGGCAGCCTCACCCGCGCCAAGGACGAACTCCACGTGCACGTGAACACGGTCGTCCAACGGCTGGACCGGATCGAGGTACTGCTCGGCCCCGACTGGAACTCCCCGGAACGGTCACTGGAACTGCAGCTCGCCCTCAGGCTCCAGCTCCTGGCGGGCCCGTAGGGGCGCCGCTCGGGAGGGCTCGGTCCGGGGCAGGCGTACAGTGACCGGGTTGGTCTCGAACGCCTGGCAAGGAGCAGCGGTGAGCGAGAACGTACGGTTCGTGACGATGGGGATAGGCGAGGGTGCCGTCCCGTACCCGGACGCGTGGGAGGAGCAGCAGCGGCTGCACGCCCTGCGCGTCGCGGACGAGATCCCCGACACCGTGCTGCTGCTGGAGCACCCGCCGGTCTTCACGGCGGGCAGGCGCACCAACCCGGAGGACTACCCGCTGGACGGCACCCCGGTGGTGCAGGTGAACCGCGGTGGTGAGATCACCTGGCACGGCCCGGGCCAGCTGGTGGGTTATCCGATCGTGAAGCTGCCGGACCCGATCGACGTGGTGGCGTACGTGCGCCGGCTGGAGGAGGCGCTGATCCGCGCCTGCGGCGAGTTCGGGGTGGCGACGTCCCGGGTCGAGGGCCGCAGCGGGGTGTGGGTGCTGGGCGAGGATCTCCCGGATGCGGTGGTGGACCCGTCGCAGGTGGTGGAGATCGGCAAGCTGACGCTGCGGATGGGCCTGCCGCTGGGGATCGACCCGCGGCTGGCGGGCCCGGAGTACGCGCCGTCGAACGCGGGCCAGCGCGGTGACGACCGGAAGCTGGCGGCGATCGGTGTGCGGGTGGCCCGCGGGGTGACGATGCACGGGTTCGCGCTGAACTGCGACCCCGACATGACGTGGTTCGACCGGATCGTGCCGTGCGGGATCCGGGATGCCGGGGTGGGCTCGCTGGCCGGGGAGCTGGACCGGCCGTTCGGTGTCGCGGATGCGCTGCCGGTGGTGCAGAAGCACCTGGCGGCCGTCCTCGCCGAGCTGCCGGAGCCCGCGCTCGCCCACTGACCCCGGGAATCTACCGATCGGTAGCCCGGTTGCCTGCGATTGCCGGGCGCAGGCCCGGTACAGGCCCTGAAAGCACAGGCGTACCCTGGGGGTACCCCGTCTAGTTCTAGGAGTTGCACGTGTCCGCTGTCGCGCCCGACGGCAGGAAGCTTCTCCGCCTGGAGGTCCGCAACAGCGAGACCCCCATCGAGCGGAAGCCCGAGTGGATCAAGACCAGGGCGAAGATGGGCCCGGAGTACAACGCCCTCCATTCGCTGGTGAAGAAGGAAGGGCTGCACACGGTCTGCCAGGAGGCCGGCTGCCCGAACATCTTCGAGTGCTGGGAGGACCGCGAGGCGACCTTCCTCATCGGCGGTGACCAGTGCACCCGCCGCTGCGACTTCTGCCAGATCGACACCGGCAAGCCCGCCGAGTTCGACCGGGACGAGCCGCGCCGGGTCGCCGAGTCCATCGTCACGATGGACCTGAACTACGCGACGATCACCGGTGTCGCCCGCGACGACCTGGAGGACGGCGGCGCCTGGCTGTACGCCGAGACGGTCCGCCAGGTGCACGCGATGACGGCGGCCCGCGAGGGCGGCCGCACCGGCGTCGAGCTGCTGATCCCGGACTTCAACGCGGTGCCGGAGCAGCTCGCCGAGGTGTTCTCCTCCCGGCCCGAGGTGCTGGCGCACAACGTGGAGACCGTGCCGCGGATCTTCAAGCGCATCCGCCCGGCGTTCCGCTACGAGCGCTCGCTGGACGTCATCACCCAGGCCCGCGCGGCCGGGCTGGTGACCAAGTCGAACCTGATCCTGGGCATGGGCGAGACCCGCGAGGAGGTCAGCCAGGCGCTGGCCGACCTGGTGGGCGCCGGCTGCGAGCTGATCACCATCACCCAGTACCTGCGGCCCTCGCTGCGCCACCACCCGGTGGAGCGCTGGGTGAAGCCGCAGGAGTTCGTGGAGCTGCAGGAGGAGGCCGAGGAGCTCGGCTTCGCCGGTGTGATGTCCGGGCCGCTGGTGCGCTCCTCGTACCGGGCCGGGCGGCTGTACCGGCAGGCACTGGAGCACCGCGAGCGGGCGGCGGTCTGAGACCGACCGGCGACAGGGAGCGCGGGTCGGTCCGAGGCGGCCCGTGCGGGTGTGCACGGACTTTCCGGGGGCGGCGGGCTCGGCCTGCCGCCCTCCGGCGTACCTGCGGCGCGGCCGTCTTGCGGTCGTGCGGCTTTCATGCGACTTTGACCGGCAGGTCACCGATCGGTAACACCGCCGGGCGAGCCTGGAACGGTCAGCCGTCCGTCGGTCTTGAGGGGAGCTGTTGAGCATGGAGGCAGTGAGCGGAGCGCCGCGCGGTCTGCTGCCGGCCGGGGTGCCGTCGGTGGCCAGTGCGCTGCGGTACGCCGAGAGCGTGCTGCTGGCGGGCGGCCAGCGGCAGGCCCGCAGGAACGCCTGGGCGGCGGTCTGCGAGAACCGGCGGCACGCGGCGGAGCGCGAGCTGGACGCGGCCGCGGAGGGCCCGCTGTCGGCCGCACGGCGGCACGCCTGATCCCTCGCGGGGAGGCGTGCGGTGCCCCAGGGGCACCGCCCTTGGATATCCCGCCCCCCCGGCACGTACCATGAGCCCTATGGCGAGGGAAACATCCGAGAACCCCGGGCGGCTGAAGCAGATCCGCCAGGCGTACACCATGACCAAGCAGGTCGACAGCAAGATCGGCCTGATCATCGCCGGCGTCGGCCTCATCACCTTCGGCGTGTTCCTCGCCATCGGCTTCGCGATCGGGCACCCCGTCTACCTGGGCATCCTCGGCTTCGTCGTGGGCTTCCTGGCGATGGCGGTGGTCTTCGGACGCCGTGCCGAGCGGGCCGCCTTCGGGCAGATGGAGGGCCAGCCGGGCGCGGTCGCGGCGGTGCTGAACAACATCCGGCGCGGCTGGAGCGCCAACCCGACCCCGGTCGCGGTCACCCGCAGCCAGGACGCGGTCTACCGCGCGGTCGGCCGTCCCGGCATCGCGCTGATCGGTGAGGGCAACCCGAACCGGGTGCGTGCGCTGCTGGTCGCCGAGAAGAAGAAGATGGCCCGTGTGGTCGGCGACGTCCCGGTGCACGACATCATGGTGGGCAACGGCGAGGGCGAGATCCCGCTGAAGAAGCTGCAGATCCACCTGATGCGCCTGCCGCGGGCGATCACCCCGGCGCAGGTCACCGAGACCAACGACCGGCTCCGCGCGCTGGGCGACCTGCTCTCCCGGGCGCCGATCCCCAAGGGCCCGATGCCCAAGGGCGCCCGGATGCCCAAGGGCGGCCAGGTCCGCTGAGACCGGCCCCACCCGACTTCACACCACGGCCCCGCCGCAATCCCTTGCGGCGGGGCCGTTCGACGTCCGGGGGCGAATGCCGAATACCGAGGGGCCTCGGAGAACTGCGCGATCCGTGTGTGGTTCACCCCGACCGGCGAACATGAACCGCATCCGGATCGCGCGGTTCTCCCCCAGCCTTCGGCCGGGAGGTGCCCCCACGCGCCCCTGAGTGGTGCCCTGCGTCAGATGCGGACCTCTACGCAGCCCACGGCCTTGTCGTGGAGGCCGCGGGTGTCTCGGTCCCAGATGGCGGCGGGGATGATCAGGCAGAGCAGCAGGGTGCGCAGCAGCACCTGGGGGATGGAGGCGCGGGCGCCGTCCAGCCGGACGACCCGCAGGCCGAACAGCCGCTTGCCGACCGTGGTGCCGCTGGTGGTCAGCAGGAGCACGGTGACGAGGTAGAACAGCGGGGTCGTCCACAGGTTCGCCGAGCCCTGGTCGCCGCCGGCGAGCAGCCCGTACGCGACGAGGCTGCAGAGCCAGCCGTCGACGAACAGGGCGCCGAGGCGGCGGCCCGGGCCGGCGACGGAGCCGGGGCCCTCCTTCGGCAGGCCGAGGCGCTCGCCGCGGTAGCCGAACTCGGCGCCCATCTTCTCGGCGGCGGCCTTCGGCCCGTCCAGCCACGATCCCAACGCATCTCTGGTATCCACGAAATCCACAGTATCCGGGCGTTACGGGCGATCTTCGGCGGCCTCCCCCGGCGCGTGTCCGCGCCGCACCGAGTGGTCTGGACCACTGCGCGAGGGGTGCGGCGCCGGGTGGGTGATTTGCCCCGGGCCGTATGACTTTGCCCACATGGCAGGTGCCGCTGGTTAACATGCAGAGGACGGGGAAATCACCAACCGGAAACGGCCGGCTCCTACCGTGGGCCGTACCGCACGCTGAGGAGGATGGATGTTCACCAACGCCGACGAGGTCAGGCAGTACATCACGGACAACGACATCAAGTTCGTCGATGTCCGGTTCTGCGACCTGCCGGGCGTCATGCAGCACTTCTCAGTGCCTGCGTCGACCTTCGACCCGTCCGAGACCCTGATGTTCGACGGTTCCTCGATCCGGGGCTTCCAGGCCATCCACGAGTCCGACATGGCCCTCGTCCCGGACCTGGCGACCGCCAGGCTCGACCCGTTCCGCTCCGAGAAGCACCTCAACATCAACTTCTTCATCCAGGACCCGATCACGGGCGAGGCCTACAGCCGCGACCCGCGGAACGTGGCCAAGAAGGCGGAGGCCTACCTCGCCTCCTCCGGCATCGCCGACACCGCGTTCTTCGGCCCGGAGGCCGAGTTCTACGTGTTCGACGAGGTCCGCTACGAGACCAGCGCCAACGCCTCGTACTACCACATCGACTCGATCGCCGGCGCGTGGAACACCGGTCGGATCGAGGAGGGCGGCAACCGCGGCTACAAGGTGAAGTACAAGGGCGGCTACTTCCCCGTGCCGCCGGTGGACCACTTCGCCGACCTGCGCGCGGAGATGTCGCTGGAGCTCGCCGCCGCCGGCCTGCAGGTCGAGCGGCAGCACCACGAGGTCGGCACGGCCGGCCAGGCGGAGATCAACTACAAGTTCAACACCCTGCTGCACGCCGCCGACGACCTGATGCTGTTCAAGTACATCATCAAGAACGTGGCCTGGCGGGCCGGCAAGACCGCCACCTTCATGCCCAAGCCGATCTTCGGCGACAACGGCTCCGGCATGCACGTCCACCAGTCGCTGTGGAGCGACGGCTCCCCGCTCTTCTACGACGAGCAGGGCTACGCGGGCCTCTCCGACACCGCCCGGTACTACATCGGCGGCCTGCTCCGGCACGCGCCCTCGCTGCTGGCCTTCACCAACCCGTCGGTGAACTCCTACCACCGCCTGGTGCCGGGCTTCGAGGCGCCGGTCAACCTGGTGTACTCGCAGCGCAACCGCTCGGCCGCGATCCGCATCCCGATCACCGGGTCGAACGCCAAGGCCAAGCGCATCGAGTTCCGCGCGCCCGACCCGTCCTCCAACCCGTACCTGGCCTTCTCCGCCATGCTGATGGCGGGCCTGGACGGCATCAAGAACAAGATCGAGCCGCTGGAGCCGGTCGACAAGGACCTGTACGAGCTGGCGCCCGACGAGCACGCCGCCGTCCCGCAGGTGCCTTCCTCGCTGCCGGCCGTCCTCGACGCGCTGGAGGCCGACCACGAGTACCTGCTCGCGGGCGGGGTGTTCACCCCCGACCTGATCGAGACCTGGATCGACTTCAAGCGCACCAACGAGATCGCCCCGATCGCACTGCGGCCGCACCCGCACGAGTTCGAGCTCTACTTCGACCTGTAGGCCCCGCGGATTCCTGCGGGCCCACGGTTCACCGGCCCCCGTCCCCCTTCGCGGGGCGGGGGCCGGCGTGCGTCCCGGCGGCGTCCAGGGCCTCGCGCAGGCGGCCGCCGTGCTCGGCGAGCAGGGCGGCCGCCCGGGCCGGGCCGAGGCCGGTGAGCAGCGCGAGGACCGCGGGCTTCACCTCTCCGCCGGCCGCGTCCAGGGCGCGGTCGGCGGCCTCGGGGGCGGCGCCGGTGGCCAGGGCGACGATCCGGCGGCAGCGGGCGCGGAGCTTCTCGTTGGTGGCCCGCAGGTCGACCATGAGGTTCCCGTAGGTGCGGCCGAGCCGGACCATGGTGATCGTCGAGACCATGTTGAGCACCAGCTTCTGGGCGGTGCCGGCCTTGAGCCGGGTGGAGCCGGTGAGGATCTCCGGGCCGACCACCACCTCGATCGGGTGCTCGGCCGCCGCGCCGAGGTCGGAACCCTCGGTGCAGGCCAGGCCGACGGTCAGTGCACCGCACGCCCGCGCATGGGCGACGGCGGCCACCGCGTACGGCGTCCGGCCGGAGGCGGAAACGCCGATCACCGCGTCGTCGGCGGTCAGACCGATCCCGTCCAGGTCGGCGCGGGCGAGTTCCCGGCTGTCCTCGGCGCCCTCGACCGCGTTCAGCACCGCCTGCGGGCCGCCCGCGATCAGGCCGACCACCAGCCCGGGGTCGGTGCCGAAGGTCGGCGGGCACTCGGCGGCGTCCAGCACACCGATCCGCCCCGCCGTGCCCGCACCCGCGTAGACCAGCCGGCCGCCGCGGGCGAGCCGCTCGGCGATCGCGTCCACCGCGGCGGCGATCTCCGGCAGGCGCCGGCCGACCGCCTCGGGGACGGTCCGGTCCTCGCCGTTCATCAGCGCGGCGATCTCCAGGGTGGGCAGCCGGTCCAGCCCGGCGAGTTCGGGTCGGTACGCCTCGGTCGCCAGGGTGTCCAGCCGGGCGCGGAGGTCCTCGGTCACGGCGCAGCGCCTTCCGTCGCGGTGGGGGCGGCCAGCCCGGGCAGGGTCTCCTGCTCCCCGGCGACGACCCGCACCGGGTCCTGCGGGCCGCGGCACTCGCGGCCCAGCCGCAGCATCCGGGAGACCGGGTCGTGCAGGGCGCGGCCGCAGCGGCGGCAGCGGACGCGTTCGGGCAGCCGGGGCGGGACGGGCGGGATCAGGGCGGGCTGGGCCATGCGCCGATTCTCGCGGTAAAAGCGGTCGCGGTGGGGTCTTCGGGACGGGAAGAATCCGCGGCATGTCAACTGCCCGCCGCACCACCCCGACCCTGTACATCTCCGTGGACGTGGAGGCCGACGGCCCGATCCCCGGCTCCTTCTCCATGATCTCCTTCGGCGCGGTCGTCGCCGGGTACCACGACGCGGACGGGTTCCGGCGGGCCGGGCTGCAGTCCGCGGGGTTCTACCGGGAGCTGCGGCCGGTCTCGGAGCGGTTCGACCCGTCGGCGCTGGCCGTCTCCGGGCTGGACCGGGCGGTGCTGCTGCGCGAGGGGGCCGAGCCGGCCGCCGCGATGAAGGCCTTCTGCGCCTGGGTGGAGCAGGTGTGCCGCGGCGCGGACGGGCAGCGGTGGCGGCCGGTCATGGTGGGGTACCCGGCGCCGTACGACTGGCTGTTCCTGTACTGGTACCTGATGGAGTTCGCCGGGCGCAGCCCGTTCGGGCACTCCGGGTGCCTGGACGTGAAGACGCTGTACGCGACCCGGGCCGGGGTGCCGTTCGCGGGGATCGGCAAGCGGTCGATGCCGGCCGGGCTGCGGCCGGACCTGCCGCACACCCACCACGCCCTGGACGACGCCCGCGAGCAGGCGGAGCTGTTCGCCAACCTGATGGAGTGGGCCGGGCCGGAGGGCTGAGGACGCAACGGCGCACCCGGTCAGGCCAGGCGGACCGGGAGGGTGCGGTAGCCGCGCAGGACGAGGCGGTCCCTGCGTTCGGCGGGGCCGCCGGGGGCGAGTGCCGGGAAGCGGTGCAGCAGGGCGGGCAGCGCGACCTGTGCCTCCAGTCGGGCCAGTTGGGCGCCCAGGCAGTAGTGCGGGCCGCCGCCGAAGCTCAGCGGGTGGCTGTTGCTGCGGGCGGGGTCGAAGCGGGCGGGCTGCTCGTAGCGGGACGGATCGCGGTTGGCCGCGCCGAGCAGCAGGAAGACGCCGGTGCCGGGCGGGGCGGGGACCCCGCCGACGTCCAGGCCCTCGGCGAGGGCGATCCGGGAGGTGAACTGGACGGGCGAGTCGTGGCGCAGCACCTCCTCGGTCAGCCCGGCGGGGGTGACGGTGCCCCCGCGCAGGCCGGCCGCGGCCTCCGGGTGTTCGAAGAGCAGCGCGACCGCGTTGCCGAGCAGGTTGGTGGTGGTCTCGAAGCCGGCCACCAGCAGCAGCACCAGGTTGGCCAGCAACTCGTGGCCGGAGAGCCGCCCGGGTTCGGCGGCGGCGACCTGGACGAGGGCGCTGACCAGGTCGTCCTGCGGGTGGGCGCGGCGGTCGGCGGCCAGCCGGGTGAAGTAGTCGGCGAGCTCCTCGGCGGCCTCGTCGGCGGCGGTGAGCTCCTCGGTGTCGTAGATCAGCTCCAGGGTGGTGGTGAGGTCGGCGGCGAGGCCGCGGAAGCGGTAGCGGTCGGCCTCGGGCACGCCGAGCAGCTCGCAGATCACGCCGACCGGCAGCCGGAAGGCGAACTCCTCCATGAAGTCGACCGGGGTGCCGTCGGCGCCCCGCTCGGCCATCGCGTCCAGCAGCCGGTGCACGGCGGCGGTGACGGCGGGCTCCAGGGCGGCGACCCGGCGGGCGGTGAACACGGAGGCGATCGGCGAGCGCATCCGGCCGTGGTCCGGCGGGTTGGTCTCCAGGATCGACCGGCCCAGCAGGACCTTGGCGGGGTGGTCGGCGTGGTCCGGCTCCCAGAGCTCGCGCTGCTGCGGGTCGGCGACCCCGAAGGCGGGGGTGCGCAGCACCTGGTCGCAGACGCGGTGGCCGGTGACCATCAGCAGGCCGGGGCCGCAGGGCGCGACCGGGCCGAGGCCGTGCGCCAGCTCGTAGAGCGGGTACGGGTCGGCCCGCCCCTCGGGGGTCATCAACTGCTCGATGATCGCCTCGCCGTCCACCCGCGGCTCCCCTCTCGCGTCCCGGTGGCGCACGTCACGGGGTAGAACCGCGGTGGGCGGGGTGGGAGTTCCCGGGTTGCCCGGAGGCCGCTCGATAGGGTGACGGCATGGAGATCTGGATCAACCCGCGGTGCAGCAAGTGCCGCAGCGCCGTCGAGGACCTGGACGCGGCCGGTGTCGAGTACACCGTGCGGCGCTACCTGGACGAGCCGCCGACCTCGGCCGAGCTGGAGGACGTGCTGGCCCGGCTGAACCTGGAGCCCTGGGACATCACGCGCCTCGACGAGCCGGCCGCCAAGGAGCTCGGCATGAAGCAGTGGCCGCGCGGGGCTGCCGAGCGCGGGCGCTGGATCTCGGCCCTCGCCGAGCAGCCGATCCTGATCCAGCGCCCGATCATCACGGCGGACGACGGGCACGCGGTGGTGGCGCGGACGCCGGAGGCCGTCCGCTCGGTGCTGCCGGAGTGAGCCGTGCAGCCGGGGTGAGCCGTCAGGTCCGCTCGAAGACGCGGACCTGCTCGCCCGGCCGCCAGGAGCGGATCACCAGCCGGTCGCCCTCGACACAGGTCAGCACGACCTCCCCGGGCTCCAGCCGGAAGGCGTGGTAGGGGCCGGGCGGCGGCTGCGGGAGGTCGCCCTCGTAGGCGGCGAGCTCGGCCGGGTCGGTGATCTCGACGGCGGTGCCGGAGACCTTGGCGTCGCCGTCCTCCATGGTCTCGTCGCCGGGGTTGCTGTGCAGCGCGAAGCGGCCGTCGCGGCGCAGGTCCAGGGCCTTCACGGCGCCGTACATGGAGCCGATGGTCAGGTCGGCGCCGACGAACTCCACCTCGATGCCGCTGACCCGGGGCGCGCCGCCGCGGCGCAGGGTGGCCAGCACGTGGTGCTCGTTGGCCTCGAACCTGGCCCGTACCAGCGGGGCGAGGTCGGGCGCTTCGTGCTCGAAGTCCTGCCATGTCGTCATGGCGCCAGTCTGACAGTGGTCGCTGTCACACTGGCGCCATGACGCAGACGTACATCGCCTTCCTCCGTGCGGTCAACGTGGGCGGGCGCACGGTGAGGATGGAGCGGCTCCGGGAGCTGTTCGGGGAGCTCGGGCTGCAGGACGTACGGACGTACATCCAGAGCGGCAACGTCTTCTTCACCACCGGCGGGGAGGACCGGGCGGCGCTCACCGCACGGATCGAGGAGCACCTGGAGCAGGCGCTCGGCTACGCGGTGCCGACCGTGCTGTGCACGGTGGACGAGCTCGCCGCGGTGGTCGACGCCGACCCGTTCGCCGGGATCGAGGTCACCCCGGAGCTGCGGCTGTGCGTGCTGTTCCTGTCCGAGCCGCTGCCCGAGGAGCTCGCCCCGCCGACGGCCTCGCCCAAGGGCGACTGGGAGCTGGTGGGTGCCCTGCCGTACGCCGCCTTCGTGGTGCTGCACCTGCGGGACGGCCGGATGGGCGGCAACCCGGCCACCCTCTTCGGCAAGGCCTACGCCGGGACGGCGACCTCGCGGTTCTTCCACACCACCGTCAAGATCCTCGCGGCGGCGCGGAAGTGATCCGCGGGCCCGTCGGCGGGTGTCCGCCGACGGGCCGGGGCGGCTACCGCAGGGCCGGGGCGGGTAGGCGGATGCCCGAGGTGCCGAGGCCGGTCGGGCCGAGCGGCACGGGCGGGCGGTGGTGGCGCAGCAGGTCGGGCTCGGCGTAGCGGTGGCAGTCCCGGTGCCAGGTGAGGACGGCGGCCATCCAGTCCCGGAGTTCGGCGGTGTAGCCGTCGAGCACCGCGCGGGCTGCCGCGTCGAGTTCGAAGTCGTCGTAGAGCTGCGGGAGTTCGCGGGCGGCGATGTGCTGGAACTGGCTCATCCGGGACTTCATGAGGTCGTGCACGATGCCGAGTGCGGTCGGGTAGTCGCAGTCGAAGAAGTTCTGGGTGACCAGCACCAGGTTGTGCACCTCGCCCTCGTACTCGACCTCCTTCTGGTACGAGAAGACGTCGTTGACGAGCATCGCCCAGTCGGCGGCGGAGTTCTCCAGGGCCTGCACGGAGGCGTGCCGGTGGACCTCGTCGGGGACGCTGCGGCCGTGGCCGAGGCGGGCGAGGCTCATGGTGAGGTCGGCGCCGAAGGTGAGGCGCCGCATCTCCAGGTAGTCGACCGGGTCGGGGATGCGGTTCTGCGCCCGGTTGAGGAGCTCCCACAGCCAGGCGTCGAGCATCTTCTCGACCGCGGCGCGGAAGCGGCGGCGGGAGTCGTCGTCCATCGGCGCGGTGGTGCGGGCCCACAGGTCGGCGAGGCCGCGCTCCAGGCCGTCGAGCGGGACGGCGGTGACCGGGCCGTCGAGCGGCATGAACTCCAGCAGCCGGTCGTTGCGCCGTTTGGCGCCCGTGAGGTCGCGGGCGGCGCCGTGCACGGCCGGGTACAGGTCGTCGCCGTAGGTGCCCCAGGCGAGCCAGCCGGTGACGAGGTCGAGCTCCTCGGGGGTGGCGCCCGGGTCGATGCCGGCGGCGCAGAGCGCGAAGTCGTAGTCGACCAGCTTCTCCTCGTGCCAGATGCCGGGCACCGGGTCCATCAGCCGCACCCGGTGGGCCCAGTCGACGACGCCCCGCCGCGCGGCCTCCAGGTGCGGGTTGAGCCGGGTGGGGAAGGGCATCTCGAAGTCGGGCAGCAGCGAGGGCCCGACCTTGCGGAACGGGGTGTGGCCGAAGCTGCGGGCGCGGGCGGGGCCGCCCGGGCCGCGCAGTGACTTGAGCAGGTCGGCGGCCTGGGTGCCGACGCCGGTGGGGCCCGGGAGGTCGGGGGTGCGTTCGGCCATCGCGCCGCCGTCGTTCATGTAGCGGCTGGAGCGCATGTGCCACTCGTGGCCGCCGGACTGCCAGTCCTGCAGGCCCTTGACGTACTTCATGACGTCGGTGCAGGCCGCGGGGTCGAGGCCGTGTTCGACGAAGAGCAGCGGCAGTTCGGCGAAGACGGTGTTCTCGAACTGGTGCAGCCGGGAGGTCAGCAGGTCGTTGACGCGCTCGGCGGCCTCCTGGGTGGAGCAGCCGAGGAAGGTCTCCAGGACGAGGACGCCGTTGGAGAGTTCGCCCTCGTCCTCGACCTCGCGCTGGTACGAGAAGAGGTCGTTGCGCAGGTGGACGCCGTCGGAGAAGGCGTCCCGCAGCACCCGCATCGGCCGGGAGGCGGCGATCGCCGCGGGCACCTCGGCGCCGACGGCGTGCTCGACCAGGCCGGCCGACCAGGGGGCGCCGCCGACCTTGCGGCGCATCTCGATGTACTCGACGGGGTTGGAGACCCGGCCGGCGTTGATGTTGGAGAGCTCCCACATGGACTCGTACAGCAGGTGCTCGGTGGATTCGCGGAACCGCTCGCGCCAGGCCGTGGACGTGCCGGGCACGGTGCGCAGCCACAGGTCGGCGAGGCCGGCCTCGACGGGGTTGGTGGGCTCGGGCATGCCGGCGGAGGGGTCCATCGGCATGAAGTCGGGGAGCCGGTCCAGGTAGGCCTTGCCGCCCTTGCGGTCCTGGGTGCGCTTGAACAGCTCCAGGAAGTGGTCGTCGAAGAAGAACACCCACACGTACCAGTCCGTGACGAGGGCGAGTTCCCCGGCCGAGCAGTCGGGGTGGGTGTACGCGCACAGCAGGGCGTAGTCGTGGGAGTCGAGGTCGTGCTCGTCCCAGATGCCCGAGCCCTCCAGCATCCCCATGCCGCGGGCCCACTGCTTGGTGTGGGTGCGGGCGTGTTCGAGGTGGGGGTTGAGCGTGGCGGGGTGCGGTACGTAGAAGTCCGGCAGCTCGAAGGGCTGTGGCACTGCCGTGTCGCCTTTCCTCGGCCGTCGGCGAGCGCCGGACGGGGTCGTCCGGGCCGACGGTCATGATCGCGCCGGAGTCTGCCCGAGGCGCGGCGGCGACACGCCGTCGGCGGGGCGGGCGCGGAGGCACGTAGTGCCGGTACGCGCCGGGCGCGAACTCCCACGCATCCGGCGCGCATCGTCCGGCGTACGCTCCTGGACGTGCTCGGCCCGCCGCTCAGTGCGGGAAAAACCGAGGTGGGCGCTGTGCGGGCAGCCCGTCCCGGAACTCCTCGACGACCGAACTGATCTGCCGCATCAGCACGGTGCGTTCGATCCGGTCCAGATAGAGGTGCCGGGCGGCGAGCGCCTCCACCGTGGCGCCGAACCAGATCGTCATCAGCGGATTGACGAACAGTTCGCCGCCTTTCGTCCGCTCGGTGAACCGGACGTCGCCGAACTCTCCGCGCAGCGCCGCCGCGACCGAGCCGTGCACGATGCTGGGGTGCTCGGGGCAGGCCGCCCGGGCGTGCTCGACGGCGTCCAGGTAGAGCGCGCCCTCCCGGCTCTCCCGCGGCAGCGAGAAGGCGCCGAGGTAGCCGCCGGCGCGGTCGAGCGCCGCGAGGTTCTCCAGCACCAGTGTGTGGTTGACCCCGTGGTACGCGTCGATGCCGAAGCCCAGGCAGGCGACCAGCCGGGTCGGGATGTGGCGCAGGCCCGCGACGGCGGCCAGGCTGGCCATGTCCTCCTCCGGGGTGCCGAGCCCGGCCTCGTCGCCGCGCATCAGGATGTCCGTGCCGCCGTCGACCAGCAGCACCGCGTCCACCCCGAGCCGGTCGGTCAGTGCCCGGTAGGCGGCGCGCAGCGGCTGCACCCCCACCGAGGCGAAGGCCCAGACCGTGTCGGGCATGCCGTGCAGCCGCAGCCAGCGGGCCAGCGTGCGCTCCGGGAAGTACCGCTCGGCACTGCGGGTGTCCGGCCGGATCTCGGCGACCTCCGGCTCCAGCCAGACGTCCGCGTCCAGCCCGTACAGGTGGCTGAAGGACAGGTTGGCGAGGTGCACCTCCTTGCCCGCGGCGCGCAGCGCCAGGGCGAGCGGCAGGCCGGCGTAGACGTCGAAGCCGCCGCCGGCGCCGGCGATCAGGATGCGGTCGGCGGCCTTGAGCCGGGTCAGCAGCGGGGGCTCGAACAGGGCGGGGGTGGTCATCCGGCGGACGCTACCAGCGCATTCCCGCCCGGCGGTGCGACTTTTGCCCGCCACCTGCTCCAAATACCCCTAGGGGTATCTCCGTTCACGGTGGAGAACAGATACCCCTATGGGTACCGTGGAACGGGAAGGGAGGGCGATGTTCTTCATCGACACCGTGGAGCTCACAGGCCTCGGCAACCGCAGCTACCTGGCGGGCGGCGCGACCGCCGCCGTGGCGGTCGACCCGCCGCGCGACGTCGACCGGCTGGTCGAGGCCGCCGCCCGGCAGGGCGTCCGGATCGCGCTCGTCGTCGAGACCCACCTCCACAACGACTACGTCACCGGCGGGCTGGAGCTCGCCCGGCTCACCGGCGCCCGCTACCTGGTGCCGGCCGCGGCCCGCGTCGCCTTCGACCGGGTGCCGGTCGCGGACGGCGACGTGTTCGAGGTGGACGCCGGCCTGGCACTGCGCGCCGTCGCGACCCCCGGCCACACCCCGCACCACACCGCGTACGTGCTGGAGGAGGACGGCCGCCCGGTCGCCGCGTTCACCGGCGGCTCGCTGCTCATCGGCACCGTCGGCCGCCCCGACCTGGTGGAGCCCCGGCTCACCGAACAGCTCGCCCGCGCCCAGCACGCCTCCGCGCACCGGCTCGCCGACAGCCTCCCGGACACCACCGCGGTGCTGCCCACCCACGGCTTCGGCAGCTTCTGCGCGGCCGGGCACTCCGCCGACGGCCACAGCGGGACGACCATCGGCACCGAGCGGAAGCAGAACGAGGCCCTGGTCAAGGAGGCCGACACCTTCGTCGCCGACCTGCTCGCCGGGCTGGACGACATCCCCGCCTACTACGCGCACATGGGCCCCGCCAACGCGGCCGGTCCCGCTCCCATCGACCTGACCCCGCCGCGGCGCGCCGACGCCGCCGAACTCGCCGCCCGGCTGGCCGCCGGCGAGTGGGTGGTCGACCTGCGCAGCCGGGTCGCCTTCGCCGAGGGGCACCTGGCGGGCTCGTTCAACATCGAGGGCGGCGGCAGCCTCGCCACCTACCTCGCCTGGCTGATCCCGTGGGGCAGGCCGGTGACCCTGCTCGCGGAGAGCCCCGAGCAGATCGCCGCGGCCCAGCGCGAACTGGCCCGGGTCGGGATCGACCGGCCCGCCGCGGCCGCCACCGGCGGCCCGCAGGACTGGACGGCCGACGGCGATCGGCCGCGATCCTTCCCCCGGGCGGACTTCGCCGCCCTGGCGGCGGCGCTCGAACCGGCCGTGGCCCCGGACGCCGAACGGCCGGTGGTACTGGACGTCCGCCGGTCCTCCGAGCGGGCCGGCGGAGCGGTCAGCGGCTCCGTGCACATCCCCGTCCACCTGCTGCCGGGCCGGATCGGCGAGGTGCCGCCCGGCCGGGTCTGGGTGCACTGCGCGAGCGGCATGCGGGCGGCGATCGCCGCCTCGCTACTGGACGCGGCGGGCCGCGAGGTGGTGGCCGTCGACGACGGCTTCGCCAACGCCGTCGAGGCCGGGCTGACCTCGGTCCCCGCCCCGGCCGCTCCCGGCACCGACGCACCCGGCACCGCGCACCCGTAGGAGCGCCCGCCCGGGCGGCCGGTACGCCTCCGGCCGAATTCCCCCGACCAGTCGGCCAGGTCTGCCGATCCGGCTCAGGAGGCCTCGGGTCAGGGCCTGAGCACCGCGTCGACGCCGGCGACGACCACCGCGAGGCCGCGTTCGAAGCGCCGGTCGTAGTCGGTGAAGAGGCCCTCGCCGGAGGCCGCGGCGAGCGGGTGGTCGGGGCCCATGGCGCGGGCGCGCTCGCCGGTGTCGTACCCGGGGGTGCGCTCGCCGGGGAGCGGGTGGACGGCCTGTTCCTCGATGACGAAGCCGATGGTGAAGGAGTAGGCGGTGAAGTAGGCCTCGATCGCGGCGTCGAGGGAGAAGCCGTCCCGGACGAAGGCGCGCAGCTGCTCCTCGAAGCGGTCGGCGTGGCCGGTGTCGGTGAGCCGGGTGCCGCTGAAGACCTTGGCGCCGTCTCGGTGGCCGAGGAGGGCGCGGCGCAGGGTGCGGCAGGTGGCGAGGACCCAGTCCTGCCAGCCGGCGTCGGGGCCGGGGGGCTCGGCGGACGCGGTCATCCGGCGGAGCATCTCGGTGGCCATCTCGTCGAGCAGGGCCTGCTTGTTGGCGAAGTGCCAGTACAGGGCGGGGGCCTTGACGTCGAGTTCGGTGGCGATCCGGCGCAGGGTGAGGCCGTCGAGACCGGTCTCGTCGAGCAGCCGCAGGGCGGTGTCGACCACCTTCGTGCGTTCCAGTTTGGCTGCCACGTCCACCTCCGGGTCGGCGCCGGTTCTGCGCCGCACTGTCTCCTGTCGAATCCCCCCTTGACAATTTAACACCGTTAAGGCGATGCTCTGACCACAGCCACTTAACAGCGTTAAGGAGACGGGGATGCACACCGAAGTCCTGATCGTCGGAGCCGGCCCGACCGGCCTCACCCTCGCCTGCGACCTGGCCCGCCGCGGTGTCCGGTTCCGCCTGCTGGAGCAGGCGCCCGGCCTCTTCCCGGGCTCCCGCGGCAAGGGCCTGCAGCCGCGCACCCAGGAGGTCTTCGACGACCTCGGGGTGATCGGCGCCGTCCACGCCTCCGGTTCCCCGTACCCGCTGATGCGCAACTGGCAGGGCGGCGAGCCCGGCCCGGAGTGGGACCTGATGGAGCGCCGGCCCGCCGAGGACGGCGCGCCCTACCCGGAGGTGTGGATGCTCCCCCAGTGGCGCACCCAGGAGATCCTCCACGCGCGGCTGCTGGAGCTGGGCGGCTCCGTCGAGTTCGGCACCGGCGTCCTCGCCGTCCGCCAGGACGCGCACGGCGTCGAGGTCGACACCACGGCCGGCACCGCCACCGCCGACTACCTGGTCGCCGCGGACGGCGGCCGCAGCACGGTGCGCCGCGCGGCGGGCATCCCGATGGCCGGCGAGACGGTCGACGAGAAGGCCGCGCTGGTCGCCGACGTCCGCATCGAGGGGCTGGCCCGCAGCCACTGGCACGTCTGGCAGCACGCCCCCGGCGGGGCGGCCCTGCTGTGCCCGATGCCCGGCGGCACCGAGGCGGACTTCCAGCTGTTCGCGCAGTACGAGGAGGGCGAGCCGGACACCTCGGCCGAGGCCGTGCGGCGGATCGTCGCCGAGCGCACCCACCTGTCCGGGGAGGCGGTGACCGAGGTCCGCTGGGCCTCCGGCTTCCGGCCGCGGGCCGCACTGGCCGACCGGTTCCGGGCCGGCCGGGTGTTCCTCGCCGGGGACGCGGCGCACGTGCACTCCCCCGCCGGCGGGCAGGGCCTCAACACCAGCGTCCAGGACGCCTACAACCTGGGCTGGAAGTTCGGCCGGGTGCTGCGCCACGGCGCTCCCGAGGCGCTGTTGGACAGCTACGAGCTGGAGCGGCTGCCGGTCGCGGCGGACGTGCTGGAGATGTCCACCTCGCTGCACCGGGCCGGCGCGGTCGGCGTCTCCGCCAAGCGCGGCCCGCACACCGAGCAGCTGGGCCTCGGCTACCGCGGCGGCCCGCTCGCCGAGGAGCGGCGCGACGGCCTCGCCGAGGACGACCTGCAGGCCGGCGACCGGGCCCCGGACGCGCGGTGCACCACCCCGGACGGCACCGGGCGGCTGTTCGACGTGCTGCGCGGCACGCACCTGACGCTGGTCGTGGCCGGCACCGCGCTGCCCGACCCGGCGGGGCTGCCCGCGGAGGTGCGGACGGCACGGGTCGCCGAGGGGTACGGCGAGGGCTACCTGCTCGTCCGGCCGGACGGCTACATCGGGCTGGCGACCGCGGACGCGGCCGACCTGGGCCCGTACCTGGCGACCCTGGGCGCCGCCTGACCGCCGGTCAGCGGTCCGGCCCCCACAGCTGCTCGGAGCAGCGGGCGTAGGTGGCGCGCCAGTGCGGCCAGTGGCGGGCGGTGGAGTCGTCGCAGTCGGCGAGGAGCCGGTCGATCTGGGCCTCGTCGACACCGTCCAGCAGCCAGACCAGGGCGTCCGAGGCGGCCGGGCCGTCGGCGGCGCGCAGCAGGTCGAGCAGCTCGGGCAGGGTGCCGATGCGCGACCCGGCCGGGAAGACGCCGGCCATCCGCGGCAGCAGCTGCCGCTCCTCGATCCGCAGGTGCGTCTCCAGCCGCGCGGCGAGCTCCTCCACCGCGTAGGCGACCGGCCAGGAGCTGGCCGGGTCGCGGGTGGCGATCCGCACCAGGGTGGTGACCCGGGTGAAGGAGTGGTCGAGGTTGTGGTGGTCGGCCTCCAGCCAGTTGAGCAGCAGCCGCAGCTCCGGGGCGAAGCGGCGCAGCAGCGGCCACAGCCGGGTGTCCTGCTGCTCGTGGTGGCAGGTGAGCATGGCGGTCATGAAGTCCCAGTGGCGCTGCAGGGCCTGGGCGGTCGTGTCGTCGCCGGGCTGCAGCAGGCGCAGGGCGTTGGGCAGCCGGGCGAGGTCGCGGCGCAGGGCGGCGTGCACGAGGCGAAGTCCGGCGAACGGGATGGGCTCGACCTCCGGCATCCGGCGCTCCGAGAGCGGCTGGGCGGGGATCTGGGGCGAGTCGACAGGGAGCAGGTGGCAGGACATGGCGCTCTCTTCGCGGCTGACTGGGGCTGGAACGGCTCCGGCACCGCGAGTGGTGCTCGGCCAGGGCTCCAGCGTGCGGAAAGCCCATCAGAGTCGAATCAATGACCGATTGACGCGCAGGTCAGCGGGGTGATCGGGACGTTCCGAACGATCCGGTCGATCGCCGCGGGCCCGGGCGCCGGGGTGCCCGGCGCCCGCTCGGGGCGCGCTGCGGCTGGAACGGGCGCGGGCCGGCGGGCTGCGCCCGCCGCCGGAATGGAGTATCCCGCTCCGCGGGGCCCCGCGGGGGCGAACTCGCCGAATTCGTACACGCGGGACCCCGGGCGGCGCGTCAGTCGGCCTGCGGGCCCGCCAGGTTCTTGCTCAGCCACATCAGGGTGTCCGGGATCATCTTCTTGAAGTCCGAGGTGAGGTGCTTGCCGCCGGGCTGCTCGTAGTACTCGACGGTCAGCGGCGGCACCGCCTTCTTCACCCACGCCTTGACCAGCCCGGTCTCGTACGCGTTGGCGCCGCCGGCGGTGGCGAGCATCCGGACGTCCGCCTTGCCCTTGGCGACCAGCTCGCCGGGGCTGTTGGCGAGCCGCTCCTGCTCGTGGCCCTTCCACAGCGGGGAATCGGGGTTGAAGTAGCCGTCGATCGGCACCGCGGCCTTGAAGACGTCGGGGCGCTGCAGGGCGAGCTTGGCGCTGCAGAACGCGCCGGTGGAGGCGCCCATCAGGCCCCAGCCGTCCCGGCCCTTGACGGTGCGGAAGTTGGCGCGGACGAAGTCCGGGAGGTCCTCGGCCATCCAGGTGCCCATCTTCGGCTGCCCGGGGATGTCGGAGCACTCCAGCGCCTTGGACTCGCTGGAGTTCAGGTTCTGCACCGGCATGATCAGGATGAACGGGTGCGCCTTGCCCGCCTTGGACAGCTCGGCGTCGATCTTCTGGATCGGCAGCTGGTTGTCCGTCCAGGTGTTGTAGCCGGCGCTCTGGCCGCCCGCGTAGAGGGTGAGCACCGGGAAGCCGTGGTGCGCGTAGGCGGGGTCGTCGTACTGCGGCGGCAGCCAGACCCAGACCTTGCCGCTGACCCCGGACTTGGGGCCGTTCAGGGTGGTCATCATGATCGGCCCGGCCTCGGTGTCGCGGACCTTCTTCAGGTCGGCGGCCGGCCCGGTGGGCATCAGCACCTTCTTGGGCCTGGGCGGCGGCGTGGGGCTCGCCGGGGCGCCGGAGGCGGCCGCGGGCTTGGCCCCGTCCTGGGAGTTCGTCGTCTCCGCGGTGCTCCCGCAGGCGGACAGGGCGGCGGCGAGGGCCGCCGCTGCGCCGGCCGCCACGAGGGTACGGGTACGGACGGCCCGGCTGCGGGCGCGGGTGGTCTGCGGGTGCACGATCGATCTCTCCGACGGTGTGACGCCCCGGGGCGGCCGGGCGGGCGCCCCGGGCGGGGCCTGTCCGGGGCGCGGCGCGACGGCCCCGGGCACCCCGGGACGGCACGGCCGCCCGGGTGGGAGGCGTCCGTGCCGTCCGTGATCCTATGACGCCGACCTGCGCGGACCCGGTTGCGACAGGACGGGCAACCGGCCGTTCGGCGGGGTGCGCCCCCGCCGGACGGCGGGGTTCGGGAGGTTGCACCAGCCGGGCGGCGGCCGGACGGGCGGCGTGTTGGACGCCGCCACGAGTGACACCGCCCGGACGGCGGCGCGATCATCGGGGGACCGCCCGGACGCCGAACCGAGGGAGCCCCGCCGTGCCGCAGCAGATCGCCGTCGTGACCGGGGCCGGCAGCGGGATCGGCCGGGCCGTCGCGCTGGAGCTCGCCGCCGCCGGCTGGCGGACCGTGCTCGCCGGGCGGCGGGCCGGGCCGCTGCGGGAGACCGCCGCGCTGGCCGGCGGCGGGGCGGTGGCCGTGCCCACCGACGTCACCGACCCGGCCGCGGTGGACGCGCTGTTCGCCGAGACCGCCGAGCGCTTCGGCCGGCTGGACCTGCTGTTCAACAACGCCGGCACATTCGGCGCGCCCACCCCCGTCGAGGACCTCGCCGTGGAGGACTGGCGGGCCGTCGTCGACCTCAACCTCACCGGCGCCTTCCTGTGCGCGCAGGCCGCCTTCCGACAGATGAAGGCGCAGCGCCCGCAGGGCGGCCGGATCGTCAACAACGGCTCGATCTCCGCGCACGTGCCCCGCCCGCAGTCGATCGCGTACACGGCGACCAAGCACGCCGTCACCGGGCTGACCCGCTCGCTGTCGCTGGACGGGCGCCCCTACCGGATCGCCTGCGGCCAGATCGACATCGGCAACGCCGCCACCGACATGACCGCCGCGATGACCGCCGGCGTCCGGCAGGCCGACGGCAGGATCGCGCCCGAGCCCACCATGGACGCCGCGGACGTCGCGCGCACCGTTCGACACATGGCGGAGCTGCCGCTGGAGGCGAACGTCCAGTTCGCCACCGTGATGGCCACCGCGATGCCGTACATCGGGCGCGGCTGAAACCCGCTGTTCCGGGCGGAGGTTCTGCCGGATGCGGCTTGTGACCGGGCGTCGGCCCTGTCCGTGATGAGAGCGCTCTCGATCGGAGGGTGGCGGCCGAACCCGCGACTGTCAAGGCATTGCGTACGAGTCATGAAGGATAACCCTGCCTTAAGGTCTGATCCGCCTTCAGTCGTTGACACCAACTGCCGCCTTCGGTACCACATTCGAGAGCGCTCTCACTCCCTTGGCTACCACCCCCACGAGAGGCACCCATGCGGCTCAGACCACGCATACGGCACGTCCTCACCGCAGCCGGGCTGCTCGGCCTGCTGGCCACCGGCCTGGCCGGCACCATGAGCGCCGAGGCCAGCGTCCCCCCGGCTCCCTCCGGCTGGACCCAGGTCTTCGCGGACGACTTCAACGGCCCGGCCGGGTCGGGCGTCAACACCGCCGACTGGCGCTACACCACCGGCACCTCGTACCCCGGCGGCCCCGCCGGCTTCGGCACCGGCGAGATCGAGACGATGACCGCCAGCACCGCCAACGTCTCCCTCGACGGCAACGGCAACCTGCGGATCACCCCGCTGCGGGACGCGGCGGGCAACTGGACCTCCGGCCGGATCGAGACCAACCGGGCCGACTTCCAGCCCCCGGCCGGAGGCAAGCTGCGCATCGAGTCCCGGCTGCAGATGCCCAACGTCACCGGCGCCGCCGCCAAGGGCTACTGGCCGGCGTTCTGGGCGCTCGGCGAGCCGTTCCGCGGCAACTGGTGGAACTGGCCGGGCATCGGCGAGATCGACATCATGGAGAACGTCCAGGGCCTCAACAACGTGTGGGCCACCCTGCACTGCGGCACCAGCCCGGGCGGCCCGTGCAACGAGACCACCGGCATCGGCGGCCAGAGCGCCTGCACGCCCACCTGCCAGAGCGGCTTCCACACCTACGCGGTCGAATGGGACCGCTCCACCAGCCCGCAGCAGCTGCGCTGGTACCTCGACGGCGTGCAGTTCCACACCGTCAACTCCAACCAGGTGGACGCGACGACCTGGAACAACGCCACCAACCACGGCTTCTTCGTCATCCTCAACGTGGCCATGGGCGGCGGCTTCCCCGGCGCCTTCGGCGGCGGCCCCGACGGCGGCACCGTCTCCGGCGTGCCGATGGTGGTCGACTACGTGAGCGTCTGGCGGTCGGGCGGGTCGAGCACCCCGACGCCCACCCCGACGCCCACGCCCACCACCCCGCCGCCCGGCAACCGGGACGCCTACAGCCCGATCCAGGCCGAGTCCTTCAACAGCCAGTCCGGCATCGCCACCGAGACCTGCAGCGAGGGCGGCCAGGACATCGGCTGGCTGGCCAACGGCGACTGGGCCCAGTACAAGGGCGTCAACTTCGGCTCCAGCCCGGCCACCCAGTTCCTCGCCCGGGTCGCCTCCGGCGCCGGCGGCGGGGTCAGCGGCCTGGTGGAGGTCCGCCTCGACAGCCGCAGCAACGCCCCGATCGGCTCCTTCGCGATCGGCGACACCGGCGGCTGGCAGAACTGGCGGACGGTACCGGCCAACATCTCCGCGGTGACCGGCACCCACGACGTCTACCTGACCTTCACCAGCGGACAGCCGGCCGACTTCGTGAACGTCAACTGGTTCGACTTCGGCCACTGACACCCCCGCGGCCGCGCCGCTGCACCCCCGGCAGGGCGGCGGCGCGGCCGTGCCGTCCGCCGGCCGGGGTCGGCCTCACTCGTCGTGGGAGTGCCGGTAGCACGGGTGGGGGCCGCCGGTGTCGAGGCGGTAAACGCTGGTGGTGGGCCAGTACTCGCCGGCCTCGGGGACCGGGAGGTCGGCGCGCAGCACCATGCGCAGGAAGGGAGGGGGCGCGAAGGCGTGGACGCGCTTCAGGTGGCCGTCCCAGCGGCCGCCGCAGAGCTCGGTCTCCAGGATCGTGAATGTGGTGGGGGTTCTGGTCACCCCGGCGATGCTGGCAGCCGGGCGGGGCGGTGAGCGTCGGCTCCGCCGGTACTCCACTCCTTCGGGGGGTTTCGTCCCGGCAACCGTGACGGCCGCCGCACCGTGGGTGCGGCGGCCGTCCGGGTGGGGCGGGTGGCTAGCTGCGGAAGGTGTCGTTCAGGGTGACCAGGCCGCTCGCCGGGACGGTGGCCGTCCGGTTGGCGCCGCTCTCCCAGGTGACGTTCCCGCTCGCGTCCTTGCGGATGTACTTGTACTCGAAGGCGGTGCCGGCGGCCATCGCGACGTCCAGCTTCCAGACCGGGTAGGCCGCCGAGGAGAGCAGCAGGGCGGAGCCGGTGTTCCAGTTGCCGAGGGCCGCGTTGTTGCCGACCACGTAGATGCTCTGGCCGGTCACGGTGGTGGCGTTGACCGCGAACGACGCCCCGATGGTGCTGGAGGTCGGGGTCGCCGTCGGGGTGGCGGTGGCGCACGGGTCGCCGGTGCCGACCACGCCGTCCTTGACGGTGACGTTGCCGGTGCCGAGCGCGTAGTTGGCGCTGTTGTTGTTGTCCCAGGTGCCGGAGCCGTTGTTGAAGGTCGCGGTGAGGCCGGTGGCGCTGCCCGGGCTCGCGGTGTACTTGACCCAGCCGGTGCAGGCCGCGGTCATCGCGACGCCGGGGACGGTGGTCCAGGTGCCACCGGTGGGTGCGTAGTGCAGGTAGTAGGCGGACCAGTTCTTGTTGGTGGAGTAGAAGACGGTGGTGCTGTTGCTGCCGGTGGGCGTGGCGGTCGGGGTGGAGGTGGGCTGGCCGCCCGCGCCGACGTAGACGGCGACGGCGTCGCCGGCACCGATCGTGGCGGTGAACCTGCCGTCCGAGCCGACGGTGTAGCTGGTGCCGCTGCAGCCGCCGGAGACCGGGTCGCCGTGCTGGACGTCGCAGTAGGTGCCGGCGGGCAGCGAGGTCTGGAAGGTCTGGGTGATCGGGCCGGACTCGCGGTTGATCGCGACGAAGCCCTTGTCGCCGCGGCCGAAGGCGATCGCGTTGTTGCCGTTGGACCACCAGTTGGTCATCGCGGTGCCGGAGACGGCGTTGCGGAAGCCGACCATGTTGGCGACCTGGCGCCAGGCGTGGGTGCAGTTCCAGCCGTCGCTGTAGCAGGCGTTGACCGTGCCGCCGTTCGGCGGGCCGGCGTCGTGGTCGGTGAAGGCGTAGCCGGAGTAGACGTTCGGCGAGCCGTACGGGTGGGCCAGCATGAAGACGTTGGCCAGCGTGTAGGCGGAGCCGTACTTGTAGGTGAGGGTCGAGCCGTTGCGCTCGGTGTCCCAGTTGTCGACGAAGGTGCGGGCCTGGTTGCTCGCGAGCAGGCCGTTGCCCCAGGTGGAGAGGTCGGAGATCTTCCCGCCGTTGAAGGCGCTCTTCAGCCAGGTGCCGGAGCGGAACTCGTCGACGTCGCCGAGGCCGGTGTACTCGGAGGGCTGGACGGGCTCGCCGGCGCCGTAGATGACCTCGGTCACCCAGTAGGCGTTGGGATTGCTCATCTTGGCCTTGATGCCGGCCAGGTCGGAGGCGGCCATGTGCTTGGCTGCGTCGATCCGGAAGCCGTCCACGCCGAGGGTGAGCAGGTCGCTGAGGTAGTTGGCGATGGTCTGCTGGACGTACGCGGCGCCGGTGTTGAGGTCTGAGAGGTTGACCAGTTCGCAGTTCTGCACGTTGGAGCGGTCGCCGTAGTTGCTGATCGCCTGGCGGCAGGAGTGGAAGTCCTGGTCCTGGTAGTAACCCGGGTAGTTGTACTTGGTGTAGTTGGTGCCGCCGGTGCCCGTCCCGGAACCGGCCGACATGTGGTTGATCACCGAGTCGGCGATCACCTTGACGCCCGCGGCGTGGCAGGTGCTCACCATGGACTGGAAAGCGGTGCGGTCGCCGAGCCGGCCGGCGATCTTGTAGCTGACCGGCTGGTAGGAGGTCCACCACTGGGAGCCCTGGATGTGCTCCTGGGGCGGCGAGACCTCGACGAAGCCGTAGCCCTTGGGGCCGAGCGTGTCGGTGCAGGCCTTGGCGACGGAGTCGAACTTCCACTCGAAGAGGGTGGCGGTGACGTCCTTGGTGCTGGGCGGGGTGGCCTCGGCGGTGGGGGCGATCGAGAGCCCGGCACCGATCGAGAGGGCCAGGGCGGCGGACGCGGTGAGTGCGCCGATCGCGCGGCCGCGACGGCCTGCGCTGACGGTGGTGACCACGGTGTCTCCTGGGGCTGGGTGGGGGTGAGCCAGGACCGCCCGCGGCGCAGGGGTGGCGGGCGGTGGAGCACGAGTGGGTGCGCGACCGCGATACGCCGTCTTCGCGCAACCCGCCGCTTATGTTTTCTGCAAGACCATTGAAACTTGCAGGAAACTTTCAGCGCGCCGAACTTACGGCGGGCGTGAACAGAGCGTCAAGACCGTGGAAGGCAACGAATCGGACTCGCCGGTAACATCGCCGGACTCCACTGATACCTCATCTGCACCCCGGCGCGTCTATGAGGGGGACGACAACCACACCGACCACGCACACACGGGGGAACGACGGCATGCAAAGAGCTCTCGACTTCGAGGAGTTCGCGAGCACCCGCACGCGAAGGCTCTTCCAGGTCGCGTACCTCATGTGCGGCGACTGGCACCAGGCCCAGGACCTCGTCCAGACCGCGCTCGCCAAGATGTTCTCGGTCTGGCCCCGGCTGCAGCGGCGCGAGGACGAGGCCGGGCTCGACGCCTACGCCCGCACCGTGCTGCTGCGCAGCTACCTCTCGCAGCGCCGGCTCAAGCGCTCCACCGAGGTGGTGCTCGCCGACCTGCCGGACAACCCGCAGCCCGCCGGCCACGGCAGCGACCTGCGCCTCACCCTCACCGCCGCGCTCGGCCAGCTGCCGCCGCGCAACCGGGCGGTGGTGGTCCTGCGGTACCTGGAGGACCACAGCATCGAGGCGGTCGCCGACATGATGGGCATCTCCGCAGGCGCGGTGAAGAGCCTCAACACCCGGTCCCTGGCCCGGCTGCGGGACATCCTCGGCGACGACCGCGAACTCCTCTTCCGGCTCTGACTCCTGCCCGTCCCCTCACTGCCCCCGGAGCACCCACCATGGACATCGAAGCCGATCTCAGCAGGCTTCTCGGCGCAGGCGCCGACCAGCTCAACATCCCCGTGCAGACCATCGTCGCCGAGGCGACCGTCCGCGGCCGCCGGCTGCGCCGGCGCCGCCGGATCACCAGGGCCGTCGGCGCGGCCGCCGCGGTGGTCCTGATCACCGGCGGGGTGGCCGCGTTCGACCCCGACACCTTCAACCGCTCCCAGGCGCCCGCGGCGAGCACGGCGAGCCCCACGGCGTTGTCCGTCCTCGGCCCGACCGACCCCCCGGTGAACGGCAAGGTCGCCACCACCGGGGCCGGGCTGCTCGGAATCCTCGCCGAGCTGCTGCCCGACTCGACCCGGTTCACCTCGTTCACCGGCAGCGGCTTCCAGGACCGGTCCGCCACGATGCGGGTCGACGTGGACTTCGGCGACCACCTGCCCAGCACCGTCACCGTGGAGCTCAGGAAGGACTGGGTGAAGGACGTCTGCCCGGTGGGCGACAGCCCGCAGGCGCACGCCTGCACGGACATCCCCGTCGGGGAGCTGCACCAGGAGTCGTTCCCGGGCAACGCGCTCCCCCACAGTTACCGGTTCCTGTTCAAGCGGAAGGACGGCTCGGCCGTCGAGCTGGCCGTCTACAGCGGGCAGCTCCGCCCCGCCCACTACGACAAGCCCATCACCCAGACCCGGCAGGAACCGCCGCAGACGCCGAAGTTCTGGGGCGACGTCGCCAAGTCCCCGCTGTGGAGCCTGCGGATCCCGGTCGACACCGCCAGGGACGGCGCCAACCGGGCCTCCGCCATCCAGGAGTGAGCGCCGGGCCGGGCCCGGGCCGTCGGGTCAGGAGGGCCCGGAGGCGAGCGGGCGACCCCCGCCCCGAGCCAAAGGGCCCGCCGGCGCCGAAAGCGAGGAGCGCGGGAGCGCAGCGACGGAGCGACGAGTGTCGGCGTCGGGTCGGGAGGGCCCGGAGGCGAGCGGGCGACAGCGGGTCAGACCGCGTCCGGCCCGCGCTCGCCGGTGCGGACGCGGACGATGCCGTCGACCGGCACGCACCAGACCTTGCCGTCGCCGATCTTCCCGGTGCGGGCCGCGGCGACGATGGTGTCCATCACGTCCTCGGCGTCCTCGTCCTCGACGACGACCTCGATCCGCACCTTGGGCACCAGGTCGATCCGGTACTCGGCGCCGCGGTAGACCTCGGTGTGGCCGTGCTGGCGCCCGTAGCCGCTCGCCTCGGTGACGGTGAGCCCGTGCACCCCGCGCTCCTGCAGCGCGGTCTTGACCTCGTCCAGCTTGAACGGCTTGACGACGGCGGTGATCAGCTTCATGCGGTGGCGGCCTTGTCGGACGGGTGCTGTGCCAGCACGGTGGCGTGGGCCGTCGTGCCGTGGCCCAGGACGCCGTGATCGTACGCCGTCTCGGCGTGCACGGCGAGGTCCAGGCCGGTCAGTTCGTGCTCGGCCGGGGCCCGGAGGCCCATGAGGCGGTCGATCGCCTTGCCGATGCCGTAGGTGGCGCCGAAGGCGTAGGCGCCCACCACCAGCACCGCGAGCAGCTGCTTGCCGATCAGGGTGAGGCCGCCGTGCAGCAGTCCGACCGGGCCGCCGGTCATCACCGCGGAGGCGAACACGCCGATCAGCACCGTGCCGATCACGCCGGCCACCAGGTGGACGCCCACCACGTCCAGCGAGTCGTCGTAGCCGAAACGGAACTTCCAGCTCACCGCGTACGAGCAGACCACGCCGGCCGCCAGGCCGATCGCCAGCGCGCCCAGCAGGTCGACGCTGCCGCAGGAGGGGGTGATCGCGACCAGGCCCGCCACCGCGCCGGAGGCCGCTCCGAGCGTGGTGGCGTGGCCGTCCCGGCGCTTCTCCACCAGCAGCCAGCCCAGCAGGCCGGTGCAGCCGGCCGCCTGGGTGTTGAGCAGGACGGCCGCGGCGGTGCCGTTGGCGCCGAGCGCGGAGCCCGCGTTGAAACCGAACCAGCCGAACCAGAGCAGGCCGGCGCCGAGCAGCACCAGCGGCAGGTTGTGCGGCCGCATGGCCTCCTTGCGGAAGCCCAGGCGGGGACCGAGCAGCAGGGCCAGGGCGAGGCCGCTGGCGCCGGAGTTGACCTCGACCACGATGCCGCCCGCGTAGTCCAGCGCGCCGAGCTTCGCCAGCACCCAGCCGTCGGGCGAGAACACCCAGTGCGCCACCGGCACGTACACCAGGAGGGTCCAGGCGGCGGTGAACGCCACCCACGCCCCGAACCGGGTGCGGTCGGCGACCGCGCCGCTGATCAGCGCCGCGGTGATGATCGCGAAGGTGAGCTGGAAGGTCGCGAAGAGCAGGGTCGGCACGTGACCGGTGAGGCTCGCCGGGGTGATCCCCGCCATGCCGAGGTGGTCCAGGCCGCCGATCAGGCCCCAGCCGCCGGCGTCCGGGCCGAAGGCGAGCGAGTAGCCGGCCACCAGCCAGACCACGGTGACCACCGCGATGGAGACGAAGCTCATCATGATCATGTTGAGCACGCTCTTGGTGCGGACCATGCCGCCGTAGAACAGCGCCAGGCCCGGGGTCATCAGCAGGACGAGCGCGGTGCTGGCCAGCAGCCAGGCGGTGTCGCCGGTGTCGAGGCCGGCCGTGGAGTCAGCGAGCAGCATGCGGAACCTTCCCGTGGGTGCGCCGGCGGGTGGTGGGGGCGCACCGATCGGGAGAGTGTGTCCGGGCCGTATTACCCGCCGCGGACGGCGGTGTTTCCGCGGTGTTTCGTGTTGCGCCGGGATTTCCGGAGTCTCACAGTGCGGGCAGCCGCCGGGGGAATCCGCAGGGCCGGCGGGGCATGCGCGGGGGCCCGGCCGCACAGTGCGGCCGGGCCCCTGCGGGCTACCGGTTCAGGCTCAGCTGGTCTGGATCGAGGTGTCGTCGATCACGAAGCTGGTCTGCAGCGAGGAGTCCTCCACGCCGGTGAACTTGAGGGTGACCGACTGGCCGGCGTAGGCCGACAGGTCGATCGTCTTCTGGCTGTAGCCGGTCGCCTTGTTGAGGTTCGAGTACGAGGCGACGGTGGTGCCGTTGACCGTCACGGTCAGCTTGTCGTACTGGGTGGAGGTGGTGGTCTCCGCCGTGTCGATGTGCAGCCAGTAGCTCAGGGTCGCCTTGCAGCCGGCCGGGATGGTCACCGTCTGGGAGAGGGTGTCCGTGTGGCTGGAGCCGTAGCCGTTCAGCCAGGCCTTCCAGGAGCCGCTGTGCGAGGCCTGGGAGGCGGAATTGTCGATCACACCGCTGGAGGCCGTCCAGGTGGTGTTGCCGGACTCGAAGCCGGCGTTGCCGAGCAGCTGCGCCGGGGTGCAGGTGCCGCCGCCGCCGGAGTTGACCGTCCAGGTGAAGCTGGTGGTGCCGGTCTTGTTGGCGGCGTCCTTGGCGGTCACGGTCACGTTGTAGGTGCCCGCGGTGGTGGCGGTGCCGGTGATCAGGCCGCCGGAGCTGATCGAGAGGCCGGTCGGCAGGCCGGTGGCGGTGAAGGTCAGCGGGGCGGTGCCGCCGCTGGCCTGGATCTGCAGGTTGGCGGTGCCGTTGAGGGCGGTGGTCTGGTTGCCCGGGTTGGTCACGGTGACCGTGCCGCTGGGCAGCGAGCCGACGTTGACGGCGGCCCAGGCGGTGGCGACCGCGTTGTACTCGGCGCTGCCGTTGCCGTACAGGTCGGTGGCGGCGTTGAGGGTGGCCGTGCGGGCGGCCGCGTAGTTGGTGGTCGAGGTCATGTAGACGCTCAGCGCCCGGTACCAGATCTTCGCGGCCTTGTCGCGGCCGATGCCGGTGACCGCGATGTTGTTGTACGTCGGCGAGTTGTAGCTGACGCCGTTGATCACCTTCGCGCCGCTGCCCTCGGCCAGCAGGTAGAAGAAGTGGTTGGCGACGCCGGACGAGTAGTGGACGTCCTTGTTGCCGACGGTGGAGGACCAGTAGTCGGCGGAGTTGCCGTCCTTGGACGGCTTGTCCATGTAGCGCAGCGGCGTGCCGTTGCCGTTGATGTCGATGAGCTCGCCGATGAGGTAGTCGGGGTTGTCCGACGGGATGTTGGCGTAGAACTCGACCATGCTGCCGAAGATGTCGGAGGTGGCCTCGTTGAGGCCGCCGGACTCGCCGGAGTAGTTGAGGTTGGCCGTGTTCGAGGTGACGCCGTGGCTCATCTCGTGGCCGGCCACGTCCAGCTCGGTCAGCGGGTGGGTGTTGCTCGCACCGTCGCCGTACGTCATGCAGAAGCAGTCGTCGTCCCAGAACGCGTTCACGTAGTTGTTGCCGTAGTGCACGCGGCTGTAGGCGCCGACGCCGTCGCCCTTGATGCCGCTGCGGCCGTGGACGTTCTTGAAGTAGTCCCAGGTGGACGCGACGCCGAAGTGGGCGTCGACCGCGGCGGACTCCGAGTTGGAGGCCGAGCCGTTGCCCCAGGTGTCGGTCGACTTGGTGTAGAGGGTGCCGGTGCCGGACGTCCCGTGGTTCAGGTTGGTGGTGTAGCCGTTGCCGCGGCCGGCGTCCTTCATCTGGTACGTCGAACCCGACAGCGTGGTACCGATGGTGACGTTGCCGACGAAGACGCCGGTGCCGGTGCCGGTCTTGATGCCCTCGAACTTGTGGATGACGCTGCCGCTGGTGGCGTCGGTGACGACGTGCATCCGGCTCGGGGTGCCGTCCGACTCGGTGCCGGAGACGACCGTCTCCCAGGCGAGGCGCGGCGAGCCGTCGGCGGCCCAGACGACCAGGCGCGGGGCGGTGTCGAGGGCGGAACCCGACTCGGCGGCCAGCGCGGCGGCCTGGGCCTTCGGGGCGGCCAGCTTCGGCGTGGTGGCGATGCCGGTCAGGGCGGCCTGGCTGGCCTTGTCCACGCTCTTGGTCGCGCCGGCCGCGTTCTGGTGCACGACCAGGTCGCCGCCGAGGACGGGGAGTCCGGCGTAGGTGCGCTCGTAGCGCAGGTGCCGGCTGCCGTCGGCGTCCACCACGGCGTCCTTGACGACGAGCTTCTCCTGCGAGCCGAGGCCCAGCGTCTGGGCGACGGCGGCGCTGCGCTGGCCGGCGTCGGAGAGCAGCTGGGCGCGGTTCAGGGCCGCCTGCGGGGCCACGGCCGAGGGCGCGGCCGGCGCGGCGTTCGCCACGACCGGGATGCCGGACACCAGCAGAGCGGTGGTGGCCGCCAGCGCGGCCATACTCACCCGGGCAGGGGTGTAGCGGGACATGCGGACTCCTTTTCCGACCGGTCGCGGGGTCACGAACGGTGGAGAGAACCTGGGCCGCGGGGTTGCGGCGCAGCGGGGGCCCGGCCGGTGGGTGCGCGGCACGGGTGCGGTGCAAGTGGGGGCCGTGCAGGTGTTGCGGAGGCGCTTTACATGTCGTTGGTGCGGCCGCACCGGGGGGTTGGGGTCCAGCCCGCTTGCGGCCGGAGGAATCGTGGCAGCAAACGACCGGTGAGTGACAGATGCATGCCACCAAGATGGCAGGGAAACGCCAACGGGCGTTAACGCCTGACGGGAAGTCGCCTCGATCGACTCGGCGGACGTCCGCCGCGCCCGCGGCCGGCTGACAGCCGGTCTCATTGGCCCCGACCGGCCCGGTGGCCGGGCCGGTGGGTGTGCGAACCCGCCGTCCGGTGCCGGCACCGGTGCGCCATCCCGCCTCCGTAGGGCGGTTTTCGGCCAATGCGGAAGGGGCCCCGCATGGCCGCGGAGCCCCTTCTGCCTACGGACGTTCCGTCAGTTCTGGACGAACACCGCCACGGTCCGGGCGGGCACCGTGAAGGTGCCGGTGGCCGGGTCGAAGGCGGAGTTCTTGACCACCGCGTCGGCGCCGGCCGCCTGCACCCGGTGCAGCGCCTGGCCGGTGCCCTTGAGGGCGGCCAGGGTCTGCCGCTGGGTGGTGGGCGTGGCGTTGAAGACCACGGTGATGCCCTTCTCGGCGCCGCGCAGGCCGGTGCCGTCCAGGTGCATGGTGATCACGCCGGGCGCCTCCCCTGCGGTGCCGGAGAGCGGGAAGGACAGCCGCTTCTGCACCTCCGCGGCGGTGCTCAGCGAGAACAGCGGCGAGGACTGCCGGATCCGCAGGAACTGCTGGTACATCGAGGCCGACGCGTTGATCTCGTTGCAGCCGACGGCCAGCTTCGGGTCGGCGAGCAGCGACTTGGCGGTCGGCCACATCGAGCGGTTGTCGGCCGCCATCGGCAGGCCGCGGCCCCAGCCGTTGCCCTGGGTGCAGTCCCAGTGGATGGAGTTGAACCAGTCGCCGGAGTCGTAGGAGTTGGCGTCCAGCGACTTGGAGCGCATCAGGTCGCTGCCGGCCTGGATGAAGCCGGGGCCCTGGCTGAGCGCGGTGAGCGACAGGCCGAGCGCCTGCATCCGGGCCCGGTCGGCCGGGGAGGTGCCGACGGGCAGCTTGTAGGCGAGCGCGTCGAACAGGTCGGCGTTGTCGTGCGCGTCCAGGTACTCGACCGCCTCGCCGGGCTGGGCGGCGTACCCGGTGGGGGCACCGTTGTAGTCGACGGCCTTGCCGGTGACGGTCTTTCCGGCGGTGTCGGTGAAGGAGTAGCCGGCCAGGTTGCCGGTGAGGCCGACCTTCACCTGGTCCATCTGGTGCAGCAGGCGGGCCTTCTGCTCGGCCGCGGTGCCGTTGTCCGCCGAGCCGTTGGGGTCGGTGAACAGGCCGGAGGCGAAGCCCTGCTGTGGCGCCGAGGAGAGCATGTAGTTGCCGCCGCGGGCGGCGTCGCGGATGCGGTCGTTGAAGGTGGCGATGCCGGTGCCGGCCATGTTGGTCTGGGTGGCCTGGACGAACCGGGCGTCGTTGGCGACCACGCCGAAGTTCCAGCCCTCGCCGTACAGGAAGACGCTCGATCCGTCGACGCCGTCCTTCTGCTTGGTGAGGCCGCGCAGCGCCGACTGCACGTCGAGCATGGTGGACTTCGGGTCGAGGCCCATCAGGTCGAAGCGGAAACCGTCGACGCGGTACTGCCGCGCCCAGGTGACCACGGAGTCGACGACCAGCTTGTTCATCATGGCGTGCTCGGGCGCGGTGTCCGCGCAGCAGCTGTCCGTGGTGACCTTGCCGGCGTCGCTGAGCCGCTGGTAGTAGCCGGGGACGATCTTGTCGAGCACGGAGTGCTCGGCCTGTCCGGCGGCCGCGGTGTGGTTGTAGACCACGTCGAGGACGACCCGCAGGCCGGCGTCGTGCATCGCCTGCACCATCTCGCGGAACTGCACGGTGCGGGCGGTGCCATTGGGGTCGGTGGCGTACGAGCCCTCGGGCACGGTGTAGTGCAGCGGGTCGTAGCCCCAGTTGTAGGCGTCCTCGGCCTGGACGGCGGCGACGCACTCCTGCTGCTGCTCGCTGTCGGCGGCGAGCGAGGCGAGGTCGCAGGCGGGCAGCTTCTGGTCGGCCCGGTTCTCGCGGATGGTGGCGATGTCGAAGGTCGGCAGCAGGTGGACGGTGGTGACACCGGCCTTGGCGAGGTCGCGCAGGTGCTGCATGCCGGCCGACTTGGACCGGGTGAACGCCAGGTAGGTGCCGCGCTCGGCGGCCGGCACGGTGGTGTCGGCGCTGGAGAAGTCGCGGACGTGCAGCTCCTGGATCTGCTGCTTGGCGGCCGGGATGCCCGCCGGGCTGCGGTGCTGGTCCCAGCCCTTGGGCTTGGTCCGCTGCGAGCCGAGGTCGGCGACCAGGCTCCGCCTGGAGTCGGTGGAGAGCGCGACCGAGTACGGGTCGGTGACGGTGTTGGTCACCACCTGCTGGACGCTGGGCGCCCAGACCTCGACCTTGTAGGTGTAGTACTTGCCGTCCAGGTCCTCGTGGTCGCGGGTGAGCGACCAGACGCCGGTGGCCTCGTCCCGCTTGAGCGGCACGTTCTCGGGGCTGCCGCCGGTGGCCTTGTCGTACAGGTCGACGGAGACCTCGGTGGCGGTCGGCGCCCAGAGCGACAGGGTGACCTTCCGGTTGTCGTCACCGAACCAGCCCTCCTCCTTGCGGCCGCTGTAGACCGGACCGAGCTGGGCCTTGGCGGCCTTCGCGGCGTACAGGTCGTCGAGGGCGCCGGGTATCTGGACGCCGGTGGCGGCCAGGGCGGCGCCGTTCGGCAGGTGCTCGCTGAAGATCAGCTGGCTGCGCAGGGCGTCGGTGATCCGGCCCGCGTCGCGGCTGTCGACGGTGAAGGCGCGGTAGCCGGCCAGGTGCGGGTAGGCGGCCTTCTGGGCGTCGGTGAGGGCGCCTGGGGTGAGCCGGATCCAGCGGCCGGGCTTGGTGAGCACGCCCTTGTCGACGGCGATGCCGCCGGCCGGGTCGTAGATCAGCTGGGCGCTGGTGCCGCCCTTGAGCGCGGCGTCGCCGGCGCCGTAGTTGGCGGGCACCACGACGGTCTTCGCGTCGATCCACTGGGCGCGCGAGGAGGAGAGGTCGAGCTGGGAGGAGGCGCCGGAGGCCTGCGGCAGCAGGTAGCCCTCCTGGCCGCCGATGATCCAGACCTCGCGGCCGCTGGAGGCGAAGTTCAGCGACTGGTCCTGCGGGAGGTCCTTGTCGTTGCCGTTGTGGACGATGTAGCTGAGGCTGGTCGCACCCTCGGCGAGCGGCACCTCGAAGACCGCGCCGAAGGCGTCCTTGCGGGCCGGCATCAGCGGGTTGCCCCAGTCGGTGGGGGTGGCGGCGCCCGTCCAGTCGTGCAGGCCCCAGCCGTCGTACTTGCCGTCCGCGCGGTGGTAGTGGATGACCGCGGTGTTCTCCTTCACCGGCACCGCCGGGTCCGGGTTGGCGGTGCGGACGGTCGGGTCGCCCTCCTTGATCCACACCTCGCCGGTGGTGCCGAGGTCGATGTGGCGGTCGGCGTCGACGTCCTTGGTGCCGTTGTTCTCCACCACGAAGCCGACGTCGGAGGCGCCGGTCTTCAGCTTCACGTAGGCGAAGGCGCCGTAGGCGTCACGGCCGACGAAGCCGTGCCCGTCCGGCCAGGTGGTGGCCTCGCCGTCGGCGATGTCGCCCCAGGCGTAGAGGTTCCAGCCGTCGTAGTCGCCGTTCTTGCGCTGGTAGTGGACGACGGCGTACGGGCGGGAGGTGGCGCTCGGGGCCTGCTGCGGCACCGGGGCGCCGGTGGTGAAGGAGCCGGTGGCGGAGGCGAGCGTGCCGGCCGAGTCCTGGACGACGGCCTTGTAGCGGACGACGGTGCCGGGGGCGGCGGAGGAGACGTCCTGGGTGACCTTGAAGGAGCCGTTGTCGGCGGTGCCGAGGACCTGCCAGGGGCCGTTGCCGACCTGCGCGGCGAAGGTCACCCGGTTGAAGCCGGTGCCGGGCACCTGGGCGCCGACGGTGACCGTGCCGGAGGAGCCGTCCGCGGGCGCCTGCAGGGTGATCTGCGGGCCGGCGGCGGGCTTGGCCAGCTTGCCGGACGCCTTGTACACCACCGAGGACATCGGCGGCACGGTCACGGTGAGCTTGCGGTCGGCACCGGTGGTGGTCTTGGCACCGGCGGCCGGGTAGACCGGCCGGAAGTCCATGCCGGCGGAGTAGGTGTCCAGGGCGACGGTCTTCGGCTCGGCCGCGTTGTTCACCGCGACCAGGTACTCGACCTGCTGCTTGGCGTCGATCCGGGAGAAGGCGTACACGCCGGGGCCGTCGGCGGCGTACCGCTCGACCTGGGCTCCGTCGGCGAGCGCCGGGTGGGCCTCGCGCAGCGAGGCGAGGTCGGAGATGCCCTCGTACAGCGCGCCGTGCTTGCCGTAGCGGTCGGCGGAGCCCTTGCTGCCGCCGATGACGTTGTCCGCGTTGTAGGAGGCCGTCTTGGACGCGAACATGTCCTGCCGGGCGTCCTTGTCGCCGCCCGCGCCGGTGAAGCCCTGCTCGTCGCCGTAGTAGACGACCGGCTGGCCCCGGGTGAGGAACTGCAGCTCGTTGGCGAGCAGGTCCTTCTTGAGCAGCAGCTCCTGGCTCGCGCCCGGGTTGTCGCTCTGCAGGAAGCTGCCGAAGCGGCCCATGTCGTGGTTGCCGAGGAAGGTCGGCAGCTCGTAGGCGTCGGTGGCGCCGGTGGTGTAGCGGTAGTCCTGCGCGTACAGCTCGGCGAGGGACTTGGCGGAGCCGTTCTGCGAGACGAACCGGCGGGCCGCGTCCTGGAAGGCGAAGTCCAGGGTGGCCTGCAGCTTGCCCTTGGTGACGTACGGGGCGGTGACGGACGGGTCGGCGGAGTACACCTCGCCGAACATGAAGAAGTCCTTGTTGCCGCGCTGCGCGGCGAACTGCTTGAGCGCGGGCGCCCAGTTCTGCCAGAACGCCATGTTGACGTGCTTGACGGTGTCGATCCGGAAGCCGTCCACGCCGGCCTCGGCGACCCAGGTCTGGTAGATCTTCTTGAAGCCCTCGACGACCTTGGGGTTCTGGGTGTCCAGGTCGTCCAGCCCGGAGAAGTCGCCCTCGGTGGAGGACTCGCCGACGAAGGTCGAGTTGCCGCGGTTGTGGTACAGCGACGGGTCGTTCAGCCAGGACGGGGTCTTCGCGTTCGCGTCGGCCGGCGAGCGCAGCACCGGGCTGTACGGGAACGAGTCCTTGGTGATCTTCGGCCAGGCGGTGCCGGCGTCGGCGACGGCGGTCTCGTCGACCGGGTTGCCGTCCGCGTCCAGGGTCGGGTAGGCGCCGGCGGAGCGGTAGTCGTAGCTGTGCTCGGCGAAGTCGATGACGTCGGCGGTGTGGTTGGTGATGACGTCGAAGAAGACCTTGATGCCCTTGTCGTGCGCCTTGCGGATCAGCTCCTTGAGCTGGTCGTTGGTGCCGAAGTGCGGGTCGACCTGGGTGAAGTCGGTGATCCAGTAGCCGTGGTAGCCGGCGGAGGCGTCCGCGCCGGCGCCCTGCACGGGCTTGTTCTTGAAGATCGGCGCCATCCAGATGGCGGTGGTGCCGAGGTCCTCGATGTAGTCGAGCTTGTCGATCAGGCCCTGGAGGTCGCCACCGTGGTAGAAGCCCTTGTCCGCGGGGTCGAAGCCGTTGTCGAGGCGACCGCCGGTGACGCCGCCGTTGTCGTTGGCGGTGTTTCCGTTGGCGAAGCGGTCGGGAAGGACGAAGTAGAACTGCTCCTTCGTCAGGTCGTGCCGGGCCGCGGTGGCGGCCAGCGCGGCGTCCGACGGCGGGGCGGGAGGGGCGGCGGCCGCGGCGAGCGGCGCGGAACCCAGGGTGGCGGAGATCAGGGACGCGGCCAGCAGGACGGCTGCTCGGCGGGGTCTGCGGTACGGGGTGGTGCTCCGAGAACGGCGGGGCTGCACATCGGCCACAGCGGGCTCCCTTGGGGCGGCTCGTTCGTCATTGAGTTGAGGTGGCGTGGACGGTAGCGCGCTGCAAGATGTTTCAGCAAGATGCTGAAAATGTTGCAACCAACCTCTTGACCGAACCGTTGCCGAGGCCGCAGAGTCATAGGCGTGCCCGGGCATGACCGCCGGAAGCCGGGCACGACGCGCGGAGCCGCAAGAAGCGGCGCGCCCCGCGCGGGGAGACGGTTGCCCGTCGGGTCCGGAGAAACCGGTCCGGAACCCTGACAGAGCCCGACGGGCCTCTCTTCCTCAACCCGCCTCCGGGCGCGAGGGGGCTGCTCGCGAGGGGGACTCCCGGTGCACCCCGGGGTCGACCCCCGTGTTGAGCGCAGGCAACAATGGATTGCATGCGTCCCCCCAGGCTCACTCCCCCTCCATCCGCAGGGGGACAGCCGGTGAAGAATCCCCGACCAGAGGATGAGCGGACGGCCACGGGACGTCTGGCAGACTTCTCGTCCATGGGGGAACCGACCGATATCCAGACAGCCGACGCCGACCGCGCCGGCGCGGTGTCCAGCGGTTCCGTCCCGGGCGAGGCCACCGACAGGAGCCCGCTGCCGGACGGAGCCACCAGCGCCGCCCGTACGCGCTCCGCCGCGCTCCGCGGCCGCGTCAACGCCCAGCGGCGCACCCCGGCCCGGCCCCGGCTCTGGTTCGAGCTGGCGCTGATCGGCATCAGCTACTGGCTGTACTCGCTCGTGCGCAACGCCGTCCCCGAGCAGGCGACCATCGCCCAGAAGCACGCGGACTGGATCTGGCGCTTCGAGCGCACCCTCGGCGTCGGCATAGAGAGGGCGGTCAACCACACGGTCGACCGGGCCGAGTGGCTGATCGTCGGTATGAACTACTACTACGCGACCCTGCACTTCATCGTCACGATCGGCGTGCTGGTCTGGCTGTACCGCAGACATCCCGGCCGCTACGCGGCCACCCGAACCGTCCTCTTCGTGACCACCGGCATCGCCCTGGTGGGCTTCTACTGCTTCCCGCTGGCCCCGCCCCGGCTGATGACGGGCGGCGGCTTCATCGACACCGTCGCCCTCCACAACACCTGGGGCTCGATGGCCTCCGGCCCGGCGGCGCACGTCTCCAACCAGTACGCGGCGATGCCGTCCATGCACATCGGCTGGTCGCTCTGGTGCGGTCTGACGATCTTCTTCCTGGCCCGGCGGACATGGGTGCGGGTGCTCGGCCTGGTCTATCCGGTGGCGACCCTGGTCGTGATCATCTCCACCGCCAACCACTTCTGGATGGACGCCGTCGGCGGCATCGCCTGCCTCGCGGTCGGCTTCCTGGCCGCCCGGCTGCTGTACCACGTCTGGGTGTACCAGCTGCCCAGGGTGCCGGGCGGGCCGAGCGAGCGCCCGGTCACCGTCCCGGTGGACTGGACGACGCCGGTCACCGCCGGCCGCCGCTGACCGCGGCGGCCCGCCGCCGGGCCCGTCACGGCCCGTAGAACAGCCGCTCCACCACCGCCCGCGCCCGGCGGGTCGTCCGCCGGTAGTCGTCCACCAGCTCCCCGCTGTGGCCGACCCCGTACCCCAGGTAACGGGCCACGCCGGACAGCTCGCGGGCGTCGCCGGGGAAGCTGTCGCCGGGCCGGCCGCGCACCAGCATCACGGCGCTGCGCACCCGCGAGGCCAGCACCCAGGCGGCGTCCAGCACCATCGCGTCCTCGTGCGACAGCAGCCCGGCCCGGGCGGCCTCCGCGAGGGCCTTGCGGGTGCGGGTGGTGCGCAGCCCGGGCAGCTCGTGGCCGTGCTGGAGCTGGTAGAGCTGCACCACCCATTCGACGTCGGCCAGGCCGCCGCGGCCGATCTTGGTGTGGGTGGTGGGGTCGGCGCCGCGCGGCAGCCGTTCGGACTCGATCCTGGCCTTGATCCGGCGGATCTCGGTGAGGTCCCGCTCGGGCACGCCGCCGCCCGGGTAGCGCAGCGGGTCGATCAGCGCCCGGAACCGCTCCCCCAGGCCCGGGTCGCCGGCGACCGGCTCGGCGCGCAGCAGTGCCTGGCTCTCCCACACGTGCGACCAACGCCGGTAGTAGGCGGCGTACGAGCCGAGGGTGCGCACCAGCGGGCCGTTGCGGCCCTCCGGGCGGAGGTCGGCGTCGACCAGCAGCGGCGGCTCGGTGGAGGGGGCGGCGAGCAGGGTCCGCAGTTCGTGGCAGACCGCGTGGGCGGCCTTGGCGGCGTCCTCCTCGAGCGCCTCCAGGACGGGTTCGTGGACGAGCAGGACGTCGGCGTCGGAGCCGTAGCCGAGCTCGTGGCCGCCGAAACGGCCCATGGCGATCACCGCGAGCCGGGTCGGCAGTTCTCCGTTGCGGGCCTCCCAGCCGGCGATGCAGGCGCGCAGGGCGCCCTGGAGGGTGGCCGCGTTGAGGGCGGTGAGGGCCTCGCCGGCGGCGTCGACCGCCTCCGCCGGGTCCTCGCCGAAACGGCCGAGCACGTCGGCGGCGGCGGTGCGGAACAGCTCGCGGCGGCGGACGGAGCGGGCGGCCGCGACGCCGGCCGGGGCTCCCCCGGCCCGGCCGACCGCGGCCAGGATCTCCTGTTCGAGGGCGGCCCGGCCGCGCGGTACCAGGCCCTGCGGGTCACCGAGCATGGCGACCGCCTCGGGCGCGCGCAGCAGCAGGTCGGGGGCGAGCCGGCCGGCGGAGAGCACCCGGGCGAGCTGCTCGGCGGCGGCGCCCTCGTCGCGCAGCAGGCGCAGGTACCAGGGGGTGCGGCCGAGGGCGTCGGAGACCTGCCGGAAGTTGAGCAGCCCGGCGTCCGGGTCGGCGGAGTCGGCGAACCAGCCGAGCAGCACCGGCAGCAGGGTGCGCTGGATGGCGGCCTTGCGGCTGACGCCGGCGGCCAGCGCGGTCAGGTGGCGCAGCGCGGCGGCCGGGTCGGCGTAGCCGAGTGCCTCCAGCCGCGCCTTGGCGGCCTCCGGGCGCAGGCCGGCGGCGCCGGCGGGCAGCTCGGCGACGGCGTCCAGCAGCGGGCGGTAGAACAGCCGCTCGTGCAGTCGGCGGACCTCGACGGCGTGCCGCTTCCACTCGCGCTGGAGTGCGGCCACCGGGTCGGCCCGGGTGTCGTCGTTGATCAGGGCGGCGAGGGAGCGGGCGAGCCTGCGCTGGTCGTCCTCGCCGGTGGGCATCAGGTGGGTGCGGCGCAGCCGGTGCAGCTGGATGCGGTGCTCGAGCGAGCGCAGGAAGCGGTAGGCGGTGTCGAGGGAGGCGGCGTCGGCGCGGCCGACGTAGCCGCCGGCGCTGAGCGCCTGCAGGGCCTGCAGGGTGTTGCCGCTGCGCAGGGCGGGGTCGGTGCGGCCGTGCACCAGCTGGAGCAGCTGGACGGAGAACTCGACGTCGCGCAGCCCGCCCGGGCCGAGCTTGAGCTGCCGGTCGAGTTCGGTGGCGGGGATGGCGTCGACGACGCGGCGGCGCATCTGCTGCACGTCGGCGACGAAGTTCTCGCGGGCGGCGGCCTGCCAGACCAGCGGGGAGATGGCGTCGGTGTAGGCGGCGCCGAGTTCGGTGTCGCCGGCGACCGGCCGGGCCTTGAGCAGCGCCTGGAACTCCCAGGTCTTGGCCCAGCGCTGGTAGTAGGCGAGGTGGCTGGCCAGGGTGCGCACCAGCGGCCCGTTGCGGCCCTCCGGACGCAGGTTGGCGTCGACCGGCCAGATGACGCCCTCGCCGGTGGTGTCGGAGCAGACCCGCATCAGCCGGGCGGCGAGCCGGGTGGCGGCCTGGAGGGCGCGGTGCTCGTCGGTGCCCTCCCGGGCCTCGGCGACGAAGACCACGTCCACGTCGGAGACGTAGTTGAGTTCGCCGCCGCCGCACTTGCCCATGCCGATGACGGCGAGCCGGCAGGCGGCCGCGGCGTCCGGGTCCTCGGCGGAGGCGATGTCCAGGGCGGTCTGCAGGGTGGCGCCGGCCAGGTCGGCGAGTTCGGCGGAGGTCTGCGGGAGGTCGGTGGTGCCGGTGAGGTCGCGGGCGGCGATGGCGAGCAGGCAGCGGCGGTAGGCGGTGCGCAGGACGTCGGGGCGGCGGAACGGTTCGGCGGCCCAGACGCGTTCGGTCAGGGCGTGGCGGAACTCGGCCTGGCCGGGGTGGATGTCGTGCGTCTCGAAGGTGACCAGGGCGTGCCAGTCCTCCGGGTGGCGGGCCAGGTGATCGCCGAGGGCGGCGGAGGCGCCGAGGACGCCGAGCAGGCGGTCGCGCAGCGGCTTGGAGGTGGTGAGGGTGTCGCGCAGGGTGTGCCGTTCGGGCTCGTCGAGGGCGTCCAGCAGCCGGGACAGTCCGAGCAGGGCCAGGTCCGGGTCGGCGGTGGCGCCGAGCGCGTCCAGCAGCAGCGGGTCCTCGGCGAGCCCGTGCAGCGCCGGTTCGGCGAGGCGCCGGACCGCGGCGTCCGGGTCCGCGAATCCGCGCCGGACCAGCCGGACCTCCAGGCGGCTCGTCCGGCCGCCGGTCCGCTCCTCCACTGCCATGGCCCCTCCGGTACGGCGCTTCGAGCATCCGAACATGCAGTCCCTACGAGCCTACGGTCAGCGCGACACGATAGCCCGCACGGGCCAGTCGGGATGAGGATCTCGGGCAGCGGCCCCATGGTGGGAGCACCGGCGGTCCCGCCACGATCGGAGAGCTCGATGTTCCTGCGCCTGCTGACCTCGGCCGCGCTGCTGTGCTCGGTGGCTGCGGCACCTGCAGCCGCCGCGGAGCGGTCCCCGACCACCGTGCTGGACGAGACCTTCCGCAGGCTGGACCTCGGTCCGGGCCGCACCTGGGGCTGGCAGAGCGCCGCGCACTCGCAGTGCATCACCAATCCCGGCCAGTACAAGCTGGACCACCTCACCACGACGGCGCTCAGCACGGCCTCCGGGCACCTGACGATCACCGCCACGCGGCGGGCCGACGGGCAGTGGAACACCGGGCTGCTGACCACCGGGGACTCCTGCGACTCGGGCGGCGCCGGTGCGCAGATCCGCACCGGCGGCCTGCTGATGACCCACGTCCGGCTGCCCGCCGCGGGCTCCGGCACCTGGCCGGCGCTGTGGACGTGGCGGGACGGCCACAACGAGCTGGACGTCTTCGAGTGGCACGCCGACAATCCGAGCACCATCGAGTTCGCCAACCACGTCCTGTCGCCCGGCTCGGGCGCGCTGTACTCGGGGCCGGAGATCGGTGCGGGTCGCTGGCTCTGGGTGGGTGCACGGTTCGGCGCCGACAGCGTGGCCTGGTACGTCGGCACCGATCTGGGCCACCTGGTCCGCGCGTACGAGGACGACCTGGGCGTCGGCAAGGGCTTCGCCGCGTACCCGATCCTCAACCTGTCGGTGGACGACGGGAACTTCCACACCCCGCCGCAGGACTCCCGCCCCGCGACGATGGAGGTCGACCGGCTGGTCGTGATGCAGCCGGCCCCGGACTGGCTGCCGTAGCCGGACCGGCTGTCCTGTCCGCCCGCGGCCACCCGCCGGGGGGGGCGGGGGCGCGGGGGGGGCGGGGGGGGCGGGCCGGGGGGGGCGGGCGCGGGGGGGCCCCGGCTGGTGGGGGGCCCGCCCCGGGAGCG